>JAICEG010000047.1 GCA_025924295.1 Vicinamibacteria bacterium | reverse complement strand
TGCTCCTGCAGGACGCGCAGCACCTTCGCCTGCGTCTTCTGGCTCATGTCGCCAACTTCGTCGAGGAAGATCGTGCCGCGATCGGCCTGCTCGAATTTCCCCACCTGTTTCTCGGTGGCGCCGGTGAACGATCCCTTTTCGTGTCCGAAGAGCTCCGACTCGATGAGCTCTTCGGGAATCGCCGCGCAGTTCACCTGCACGAAGCGCTGGCCGGCACGCGGGCTGTTGCGGTGGATCGTCCGCGCGACGAGCTCCTTTCCGACACCGCTCTCACCCAGTAGAAGAACAGTGGCGTTGGTCGGCGCAGCACGCGTCACCGCCTCGAGCACGTTGCGCAGGGCCGGACTCTGGCCGACCAGCTCGTACCTCGATTCCATCGCGACCTTGAGATCGCGGTTCTCGGAAGAGAGCTCCGACTGCCGGAGAACGTTTCTGAGCGTGACGATCACGCGCTCGCTGCTGAGCGGCTTGTCGAGAAAGTCGATCGCACCGGATCGGATCGCTTCGACGGCGGTGGCGGTGTTGCCGTGGCCAGAAATCATCACGACGGGCAGCCCCTCGTCGAGTGCGCGCAGCTTCCGCAACACCTCCATCCCGTCCATGCCGGGCATCTTGATGTCGAGCAGGACGATGTCGGGGCGTTCGCGGCGAACGACGTCGAGCGCTTCCTGGCCGCTCGCCGCGCCGACGAACTGGTAGTCCTCGTACTCGAGGATCATTCGCAGCGAATCGCGGATCGCCGCCTCGTCATCGATTACGAGTACGCGAGGTTTCATGAGGCGAACTGTCGGGGCTAGTCGATCTTTACCGTGCGAAGCTCTCGGCTCGGACCTTCTGGCTTGAAAAGGTAGAGCGCCAGGACTTCACCGGAGCGGGCATTGGCCGTCAGACGGCGGAAGTCATCGATCGAATGCACCGGCTGTCGGTTGATCTCGAGCAGGATGTTGCCACGCTCGATCTCGGCGTCGAAGGCCGGCCCCATCGGGTCCACGCGCGAGACGACGACGCCCTGCAGATCCTTCGGCAGGTTGAAGCGTGCGGCCAGCTCGACGTCGATCTCCCGCACCAGCATGCCGAGGACCGAACCGGTCCGGCTTGTCGGCCGTGCGTTTTCAACAACCTCGTCCGGCTCGGTCGTGCGCACGGGGCGCTCGGCCAGCTTGACGGCCACGTTCATCGGCCGCCCATCCCGGAGGATTTGCAGTGTCGCCGATGTTCCAGGCTGACGCGCGGACACCAGCTGTATCAGTTCGTCGTTGCGGACGACCTGCTTGCCATCGACGGCGACAATCAGGTCGTACGGGCGGAGGCCGGCGCGCGCACCAGGTGACCCCGCTGTCACGTCCTGCACGAGCGCGCCGCTCGACGAGCTCAACCCGAGCGAGCGCTGCAGATCCGGGTCGACGTCCCGTAGCGCCACGCCGATGTACCCGCGCGACACGCGTCCCATCTCGCGGAGCTGCGGCAGGATCAGGCTCGCCTGGTTGATGGGCACCGCGAAACCGATGTTCGACGCGCGCGAACTGATCGCGGCGTTGATGCCGATGACCTCACCTCGCGAATTGATCAGCGGACCACCACTGTTACCGAAATTGATCGCGGCGTCGGTCTGGATGTAGCGGTCGAGGGAGGAGTCGAAGAGCTTCCGCCCGATGAAGCTCACCACGCCTACTGTCACCGTGTGCTCGTACGCCAGCGGGTTGCCGATTGCCAGCACCCACTCCCCGACGCGCAAGGTATCGGAGTCGCCGAGGATGGCGTGCGGCAACGGCCGGGGCGAGGACACCTTGATCAGCGCGATGTCCGTGTCAGGGTCCGATCCAATCCGCTCGGCCCGCAGGCTGCGGCCGTCGGCAAGTCGAACCGTAATTCGGTCGGCACCTTCGATCACGTGATGGTTCGTCAGGATGAAACCATCGCCGTCGATGATGAACCCGGTCCCGGTTCCACGTCGCGGCCCCTGGCGTTCACGCTCAGGCGGGCGGCCGAAGAGATCTGGGCTGTCTGGCAGCGGGTTCGCCGTTCTCGCTCGTGGGCGCGTGGCAGCGCGAGACGTCGCATCGATGTTGACCACGGCGGGATTCAGCTGCTCTGCCACGTCGGCAAACGACGCGACGGCTGGCCCACTCGTGGTCAGCCTGGCAGGGCGCAGAGCGGTAACGTTCGGCGTGGTTGCCGATTGTGCCGGGGCCGGCGTCAGTGAGCCGGCGACGATGAGTCCGATGAGGAACCCGACGGTGGCGACGAGGCACACCGTCACGAGCACGAATCGTCGCGCCATTCGAACCATTATATCGGCTCCTCAGGCCTTGATCAGCGCCTGGAATGCCGCCTCGTCCAACATGGTCACTCCCAGCGCCCGGGCCTTGTCGGCCTTGCTGCCCGCCTCTTCCCCCACGATCACGGCCGTCGTCTTCTTGCTGACCGAGCCAGTGACCTTGGCGCCCAGGCGTTCGAGCGCGGCCGTCGCTTCTTCGCGGCTCATCGACGCCAACGTCCCGGTGATGACGTAGGTCCTGCCGCTCAGCGGACCAGGGCCCGAGGACTGGGCACGCTCTGACTCCGGGATCTCCATGCGGACGCCTGCGGTTCGCAGTCGAGCGATGAGCTCCCGGTTCCGCGGTTCGTCGAGCCAGCTCCGGGCGGAAGCCGCCAGCACCGGGCCGATTTCGCTGGTCGCCTGAAGCGCGTGCAGCGAGGCCGTCTCGAGGGTCTCCATCGATCCAAACGCCCGCGCGAGCACCTGGGCGCCACGTTCCCCGATATGACGGATCCCGAGACCGTAGATGAGTCGCCAGAAGTCGTTGGTCTTGCTCCGGGCAATCTGCTCGATGACCTTTGCGGCATTCTTTTCGCCGAATCGCCGTTCGATGGTCTTGCCCTCGCGCTCGGAGGTGCTGATCAGTCCCGCCAACTGCTCGGCCGTGAGGTGATAGACATCGGCGTAGTCGCGCACGAGGCCGCTTGTGATCAGCTGTTCGACGAGCGACTCGCCCAGCCCTTCGATGTTCATCGCCCCGCGCGACGCGAAGTGTTCCAGCCCGCGCTGGAGCCGCGCCGGACACGAGACGTTCTCGCAGCGCCAGACGGCTTCTTCTTCCTCCCGATGGAGCTCGCTTCCACATTCGGGACACGTCGACGGCATCACCCAGGGCACCGAGTCTTCGGGACGCCTGGTCAGCACGGGGCCCACGACGCGAGGGATGACGTCGCCTGCCTTTTCCACGACGACCCAATCGCGCTCACGGATGTCCTTGCGTGCAATGTCGTCGGCGTTGTGAAGCGTCGCCATCGAGACGGTCGTTCCGCCGACGAAGATGGGATCGAGCACCGCAAACGGCGTCACCGCCCCCGTGCGGCCAACGTTCACGGCGATCTGCTTCAGCAAGGTGGTTTTCTGCTCCGCCGGGAACTTGAACGCCACCGCCCAGCGCGGGAACTTGCTGGTCGCCCCGAGCCGGCGCCGCTGCTCCAACGCATCGACCTTGATGACGACACCGTCGGTATCGAAGCCAAGCGTGCGACGCTTGTCGGCCCACTCATGGCAGAACTCGACCAACGCGTCGATGCCCTGGCATCTCCGCCAATGTCCCTCGACCGGCAGCCCCCACCGTCCCAGCTGTTCGAGCGTCGTCGCGTGTGAGGTGAGACGAGTTCCCGCAGACACGAGTTGGTAGGTGAACGCGCGCAGCCCCCGTTTCGAGACTAGGCCCGGATCCAGGTTCCGCAGCGCCCCGGCCGCCGCGTTGCGAGGATTGGCGAACAGAATCTCGCCCGTATTGGCTCGCTCCTCGTTCATTTTCTCGAAGGCCGCGCGCGGGAGGTAGACCTCTCCCCGGACTTCGATGCTCCCTGTAACCGGCTCGTTGAGCTGAAGCGGGATGACGCGAATCGTCCGCACGTTGGAGGTGACGTCTTCACCCTGCGAACCATTCCCTCGTGTGGCACCACGAGCGAAGACCCCGTCGACATACGTCAGGGCGATGCTGACGCCGTCGATCTTCAGCTCAGCGACGTAGTCGACCGCGGCGGGTGCCGCGCCAGCCTCCGACAATCCGCGACGCACGCGGTCGTCGAACGCCCTCAGCTCGTCTTCGTTGTAGGCGTTGTCGAGGCTGAGCATCGGCTCGGCGTGCGCAACGGTCTGGAATCCCTCCGCGACTCTGCCGCTGACGCGCTGCGTGGGCGAGTCGGTGCTGACCAGATCGGGATGATCGGACTCGAGCTGCTGCAGTTCCTCCATGAGCGCATCGAATTCGGCGTCGCTGATCTCCGGCTGATTGGCGACGTAGTAGCGCTCTTCGTGATGGCGAATCTGACGGCGGAGTTCTGCGACGCGAGCGGCGGGATCCATGCGGTCCGACTTGCGGTCCGGCTAAAGCCGGACACTACGGCGACTGCTACGGCTAACGATCCCTGGAGACCACGTAATCGGGAAGGAACATGAGCGCATCGCGCGCATCGGACGAGGGGAAGCTGTACAGCATCTTCTTGGCGCGTTCGACGTAGTCGGACGCGACACGCCGGGCGTAATCGATCGAGCGGGTCTGTGTCAGCAACGCTCGAATCTCGTGCCACTCGTCGAGGCTGACCTCACGTGCCTCGACCACCTTGCGCAACAACGCGGCTGCGCGCGGGCCGCCGCGATCGCGCATGTGGATCACGGGCAGCGTCAGTTTCCCCTCACGCAGATCGCCGCCCACGGGCTTGCCAAGAGCGACTTCTTCCCCGGTGAAGTCGAGCAGGTCATCGACAATCTGAAAGGCCATCCCGATGTTCAAGCCGTATTGCCAGAGCGCCTCCTGCTGATCTCTCGTGATCGGGCCCAGCATGCCGCCGATGCGGGCGCAGCCGGCAAACAGGTACGCCGTCTTGCTCTGAACGATCTCGAAGTGCTCCGTCTCCGAGAGGTCGACGTCGCCGTTCTTCGTCAGCTGGTAGATCTCGCCTTCGACGATCCGCAGGGTCACGTCGCAGAGCAGACGAATGATCGCGAGGTCGTCCTGCGTCAGGGCGAGCGACATCGACTTCAAATACAGGAAATCGCCGAACAGCACCGTGACGTGATTGCCCCAGCGCGTGTGCACCGCCTCACGCCCGCGGCGCAGCTGCGACTCGTCGATGATGTCGTCGTGGACCAGCGTGGCCGTGTGGATGAACTCGAGGACCGAGGCGTACAGCACGGCACGCTCGCCGGTGTAGCCAGCCATGCGCGCGGCCATCAGCAACACCGCCGGCCGGATTCGCTTGCCTCCCCCGTTCTGAATGTAGTCACCGATCGTCGGGATGAGGGCAACCTGTGACTGCACGTGCCGGGCGAACTCGCGCTCGACCTCACGAAGGTCATCGCGAATCGGCTCGAACAACTGCGCGAGGGCGGCGGCTGAAGGTTTCTGCGCGGCGGGATTCAAGTTGTCAGATCAGACCATATCGACGCGTGGAGTGTCAACGAGCAGGGCGGCCTAATTCGTGTTCTCGCTTGGAGTTACGGGACGAACAGTTGCACGAAGTTGGTACGGGTCGCCTGCGAGATAGTCCCGACGTCCGTGTTGCGCAACTCGGCGATCACCTCGGCAACCCGCACGACGCGTGCCGGTTCGTTGCGTGTCCCGCGATGGGGAACGGGCGCCAGAAAGGGGCTATCTGTCTCGATCAGCAGGCGATCGAGCGGGACCATCTTCGCAACCTCTTTCAGCTCGAGCGCACGCGGAAACGAGACGATACCGGCGAGCGAGAGGTGAAAGCCGATCTCGAGTGCCCGGCGCGCCGTGGCCCGATCGCCGGTGAAACAATGGAACACGCCCCCGATGTCCTGTGCACGCTCCTCCGCGAGAATCCGGAATGTATCGTCTTCCGCCTCCCGCGTGTGTATCACGATGGGACGCTTCAGCCGGCGCGCCAGCCCGATCTGCTCGCGGAACACCTGCTGCTGGACGTCCCTGGGCGCGAAGTCGTAGTGATAGTCGAGCCCGATCTCGCCCACGGCGCGGGTCAGCGGTTGCGCATCGACGGCCTGCTGCACCTGCCGGACGGCCTCGCCCGGATCTGACGCGTACTTCCCGGCGGCATGCGGGTGCACACCAATTGAGAATCTCACGTCACCCCAGTGCGCACTGACCGCGTCGGCCTGACGTAACTCAGGTTCATCGTCTGCAGCCAGAATCACGAGCGCCCCCGTGACGCCCGCCGTGTGCGCGCGCTCGACCACATGGGCGAGATCCTGCGCAAACTCCGGTCCGGCGATGTGGCAGTGGGAATCGATCATGTCAACCCCCAACTTCCAACTCCCAAACCCCAAACTCCAAACAACCGGGTCGCACCGCGGCCGTTGGAAGTTGGCAATTGGAGGTTGGGAGTTGCCTTAGCGCACACGCGAGCCGGCTGGCAACGACGGATCGACCGCGACGAGATTCGGCAATCCGCCCTCGGGGCTCGCGGCCAGCACCATCCCGTTCGACTCGATTCCCATCAGCTTGGCGGGCTTGAGATTCGCCACGATCACAATCGTCCGCCCGATGAGTTGATCCGGCGCGTAGGCTTCGGCAATGCCGGCCACGATCGTCCGGTGCTCAGTGCCAACATCCACTCTCAGCTTCACCAGCTTCTTCGACTTGGGCACCGCCTCGGCCTCGAGCACTTTCGCGACGCGCAACTCCACCTTCATGAAGTCGTCAATCGAAATTCGCGAATCCGTCGACTCAGCCGGTGGCGCCGGAGCCGGAGCGGGAGTTGGTGCGGCGCTCGCCGGCGCAGCCGCCGTAGATGCCGGCGCGGGTGCGGGTGTCGAATCGTTCGATGTCGTCATACCGCGTAGTTCCTCGATGGTTTTCTCGATTCTCGGGAAAAGCGCCTCGACCGGGTTCAGTTGCGTGCCGGCCGCCAGTGTTCCCGCCGCGAGCGAGCTCCATGGCTCGGGCGCGTTGATGTTGAGCATCCGGCGAATCCGCTCCGCCGCATCGGGCATCACCGGATCGACCAGCGCCGCGATGATTCGCAGCGCGTCGGCGGCATGGTACAGCGTCCGATCCAGCAGCGCGTCGTTGGCCGGATCCTTGGCCAGCACCCATGGCGCGCGTTCGACGATGAACTTGTTCACGTGTCGAACGAGCGCCCAGGTCTCCTGCAGCGCCTGGCTGACTTGAATCGCGCGAAAACTCTCCTTCACAGAGGCGATCGTCGACTCGGTGGCGGCAACGAGATCGCGATCGAGCGCGTCCCGCCCCTCATCCGGGCACGACGGCACACGGCCTTCGCGATACCGGTGAATCATCGTGATCGCTCGACTCACGAGGTTGCCGAGATCGTTGGCCAGGTCGGCGTTGAAGCGCGTCAGGATGATCTCGTCGGAGAAGTTCGCATCCTGGCCGAGCGGCATCTCGCGCATCACGAAGTAGCGCAGCGCGTCGAGCCCGAACACCTCGACGTAGTCCTGGTAGCGCGCCACGTTGCCGAGTGACTTCGACATCTTGGCGCCGCCCATCAGCCAGAATCCGTGCGCGACGATGCGGCGCGGCGGAGGCAGCCCCGCCGACATGAGGAAGGCCGGCCAGTACAGCGCATGCTGCCGGACGATCTCCTTGCCGATGAAATGCGTCACCGTCGGCCACAGCCTGGCAATGCGCTCCTCGGCCGCGGGATCGCCCGAACCAAAGCCGAGTGCGGTCAGGTAGTTCGTCAACGCGTCGAACCACACGTACATCACGTGTTTCGGGTCGCCGGGAACCGGGATGCCCCACTTGAAAGACGTCCGGCTGATGCTCAGGTCCTGCAGGCCCGCCTCGACGAACGTGCGAACCTCGTTCAGCCGGAACTCGGGCTGAACGAAGTCCGGGTGATCGCGATAGAAGTCGAGCAGCGGCTGCGTGTACTTGGACAGCCGGAAGTAGTAGCTCTCCTCCTTCAGCCGCTCCACCTTCGAGCCGCACGTCGGACATTTGCCGTCGACCAGCTGCGCCTCGGGCACGAAGATCTCGTCGACCGTGCAGTACCAACCTTCGTACTCGCCCTTGTAGATATCACCCGCGCGCTCCACCCGCCGCCAGATCTCCTGCGCCGCCGCGTGGTGGCGCGGTTCGGTGGTTCGAATGAAGTCATCGTTGGAGATCTTGAGATCCCGGCACATCTGCCGGAACGTCGCGGACACCTGGTCAGCAAACGTCGGCGTCGAGATGTTTGCCTTCTGCGCCGCGCGCTCGACCTTCTGACCGTGCTCGTCAGTACCGGTCAGGAAGAACACCTTCTCGCCCATCAGGCGGCGCGACCGCGCGATCGCGTCGGTCAGCATCGTCGTGTAGGCGTGGCCGATATGAGGCTTGGCGTTGATGTAGTAGATCGGCGTTGTAAGGTACGACTCGCTCATAAACTCCGTTTCGCGGACTCCAGATACGCCTTCATGGCGAGCGCCTGGACGTGCTTGGTCGGCACATGATGTTCGGCTGCCAGCCGCACGCAGTCGTCGAACTCCGGTGCGGCGTTGAACAGCTCGCCCCGGCGGCGCGCCACCTTGATGCGCACGTCGCCCAGCTCGGTGCTGACCGTCATCGATTCCCGGTCGAGACACTCTCTGCTCATCTCCCGGAAGCGGACACCGATCGTCGTCGTCTCGCGGAAGATGGTCGACGTCAGGCGATCCTTCTGGTCTGGTGGTGCGACGACCGTCAGCAGCGTGCCGGGCCTGTTCTTCTTCATCTGGATCGACGTGTAGAACACGTCGAGCGCTCCTTCGGCGAGCAACCGATCCATCAGCACGCCAAAGATCTGCGGGTTCATGTCGTCGATCTCTGCTTCGATGACGACAACCGAATGGCTGGGAGCGGAACTGTCCTGCTCCCCAATCAGGACTCGCAGGACATTTGGCGTGTTCGGAAAGTCTCGCGTCCCGGCCCCGTAGCCGACGCGATCGACGCGCATCGCCGGAATCGGCCCGAACTCGCTGGCGTAGCCGGAGATGAGCAGCGCACCCGTCGGTGTCACGAGCTCCACCCGTTCGGCACCTGAATACACCGGCGCACCCTTCAGCAGTCGTATGGTGGCCGGTGCCGGCACCGGGTACTGACCGTGCGCCGAGCGCACGGTGCCGCTGCCCACGTTCAGCGGCGAGGACACGATGCGATCGACGCCCAATTGTTCGAGCGCGAACACCGTGCCGGCGATGTCGATGATCGAATCCAGGGCGCCGACCTCGTGCAGGTGAACGCGGTCGAGCGAGGTACCGTGAATGGCGGCTTCGGCTTCGCCAAGAATCGTGAACAGCTGCCTGGTCCGATCCTTCGCCGAGCCGCTCAACGAGGAACCATCGATCAAACAGAAGATCTCGGCGAGCGTACGATGCGACTCATTCGATGCGTGCCGGTGAGCGATCGCCTCGTGGCGGTGCTCGTGGTCATGATAGTGGCTATCGACAGGCGCCCTCTCGCCGCGGACATTGAACTTGGTCGCGCGAATGCCCGCGCGCACGACCGGCTCCGTCCAGACGGCATCGGGTGTGACCGCCAGACTGCCCAACGCCTGGCGCACATCGGAAAGCGCCACGCCGGCATCGATGAGCGAGCCGAGGATCATGTCTCCCGACGCACCCGAGAAGCAGTCGAAGTAGAGAACAGTCAAGATCTTCAATCTTATAGCAGTCGTTTGCTCCAGGCTTCAGGCGGGCCGCGGCATCACCCCGATCTCGAGCAGCGAACAGTACCGTCGCTCGCCGAGGATGATGTGATCCACGACATCGATGCCCATCACGACCCCCGCGCGAATCATGCGGTTGGTGAGACTCAGGTCGTCTTCACTTGGCGTCGGGTCGCCGGACGGATGGTTGTGGAAGAGCACGATCGCCGCCGCCGCGGCCGCGGCCGCTTCCCGGAAGACCTCGCGCGGGTGCACCACCGCGGAGTCCACCGTACCGGTCGCGACGATGCGGATGCGAATCAGGCGGCTCTTGCTGTCCAGCATGACGATGCCGAATTGCTCCACGGCGCCCGCTCCATACAGCGGTATCAAGTACGCGGCCATCTGCGCAGGAGACTTCAGGTTCGGCCGCTCGCCCGCGCCGCGCGCGAGTGTCCGGCGCCCGAGTTCGACTGCCGCCAGTACCTGGGCCGCACGCGCCCGTCCGATTCCCGCGACGCGGCGTAAATCGCCGACCGTCACACGCGTGAGGCCATGCATGCCGCCGACGTCGTCCAGGAGATCGTTGGCGACATCCAGCGCGTTACGGCGCCGCGATCCGCTGCCGAGTACGAGCGCCAGCAACTCGTTGTCGCCGAGCCCGGCGGGCCCGAGGCGCTCCAACTTCTCACGCGGCCGGTCATGCGGCGACATGGCTTTCATCTATACTCAGTTCCTTATGCGTTTCTCCACGGGGGTGACCCGTGGCACGTGGCTCGTGATCGTGCTCGCAACGATCGCGTGTGCGTCGCCTCCACAGCGGGAAATGGATCAGGCACAAGGCGCCATCGACGCCGCGCGGGCCGCTGACGCCGAGCGTTATGCCGCGACCGAATTCAAGGCCGCGACCGATGCGCTCAAGCAGGCCAACGACGCCGTCACAGCCCGCGATTACCGTCTCGCGCTGAACTACGCGCTCACGAGTCGCGAACAGGCGCAGAACGCCGCGCGAACCTCTGCCGATACCCAGGCCAAACTGCGCGGCGATGTCGAGCGAGCGATGGCCGAGGCCAGGGCCCTCATTGACCAGACGCGCGCGCGTCTGAACGGCCCGGGAGCAGCGCAGATTCCTCGCAACACCCGCCGCACCGCGCAGCAGCGACTGACGCAACTGGAAGGAGACCTGCAAAAAGCGGACGCAGCGCTCAAGGCGGAGGAGTACATGGAAGCAGACCGCTTGTTAATGGGCGTGAAGAAGCAGATCGAATCGATCGTCCCGACGCCATCGCGGGGCGGGACGTCGCAATCCTTGCGCCGCGGTGTGGAATGAATGTACGGAGAAACGCCGTACCCGAGTCCGGTTGAAGCCGGACACTGCGCAAGGTCCGCCTGAAGGCGGACACTACGACAGCCAGTGACCTTCCAGGACGACTTCCGCCCAGCCGGTCAGATACACGCCGTCTTCGCGCCACTCCACGCGTTGAGTGCCGCCGGGCGCGACGACATCGACCGAGCGCGCTGCCCCACCATGAGCAGCCGCGGCGACGGCGGACGCGGACGAACCCGTTCCCGATGATGTGGTCGGGCCGACTCCGCGCTCCCAGATCAGGATGCGCACGCGATCAGCGCTCACCACTTCGGCGAACTCGACGTTGGTCCCGGCCGGGAACATCGGATGCGTGGACAGCGCCGGCCCCAATCGATTGAACCGATCCTGATCTGGCAGCGGACCGAGCACGACGCACTGCGGGTTGCCGACTTCGAGCAGCGACGCCGTCACCTGCTCTCCCAACACGGCAATCGAGCTTTGACGCAGGTTCGTCGGCTGCCCCATGGCTGCGCGAAATGTGTAGCGTTCCCGGTCGCGCGCGAGCAGCTCGAGGACCTTGGTTCCGGCGTCGGTTTCGATCGTGACCGTCTCCCCTGCCGGCAGGTTCTGGCTGCGAGCCACGAGCGCCGCCAGGCAGCGCAAACCATTTCCCGACAGCTCCGATCGGCTGCCATCGGCGTTGAGGAGCCTCATCGACGCACCACGATCATGCGACATGTACAGGAGCAATCCGTCCGCGCCGATGCCGTGATGCCGGTGGCAGATCGCACGCGCCAGCGAGGGCAGATCGCCGCCCGTTTCCGCGGCCGGGGCGCACACGAAGTCGTTGCCGTAGGCGTGCGCCTTGACGACAGGAACGGCCGCCATCAGGGAATCTGGAACGCGTTGAACACGTAGGTGAAACCGGTCGCAAATCCGAAGCTCGGATCCCTGGATGTCACGCCGAACAACACGGCGCCGTCGGCACGCCAGCCCCCGATGGTGTAGCGCGCTCCCAATCGCGCGATCCCGCGCGACTCGGTGCCGGGCGGTGGATCGCCCTCTCGTGTGCTGACGTGCCCGTTGACCTCGCCAACGACTTCCGCCGCCTGCGTGAGTGCTCGCGCAAACGACAAGCCATAGGTCAGCACATCGTTCTGCTGGTCACCGCGAGTCGGATCGCCAAGGATCCCGAGGCCAACGTTGCCGACGATCCGCACCGACTGGACGGTCTTGGCGATCAGGAACGATGCGAAGAAGTCGGTAGTATCGAGACCGATCCCGCTCTCGTTCGAGGCGTTCGGGAGCTTGGTCGCGAGGCGAAGACCGAACGACGGACGGGACCCCGTCTCGCCGGCGATTCTCACCTTCGTGCCGATGACCATGTCCTGGATGCTCGACGTCGAATCGCCGATCGCTGTCACCATGTCGGATAGCGGTGCGTCCTCGCGGGAGGTGATGCTGAGGTGGTTATAGAGCCCGCCGTCGATCTGAATTTCGGCGATCGAGCTCACGCCAACGCTGATCCCGATGAGAGGGAACCGGAACAGGTTCCCTTCCAGCCCCGAGGCGGGATACTCCACGCTGCGGCCGTAGTCGAGGCCGGCTTCAATGAGCAATCGGCCGGCGCCGATTGTTTCCGGATCCTCGGTCACGAGCGGGCGCTGCTGCGCGAAGGCCAAAGCTGGCTGCAGCACGAGCGCAGCCACACACAGAAATCGAAGTCTCATCAGAATTGTCGCCTGCTGTCGATGAGCACCGTGACGGGCCCATCGTTGACGAGTTCGACCTGCATCATCGCCTGGAACTCGCCAGTCGCGACGGTGAGGCCGGCCGCACGCAATTCTCTCACGACACCCTCGTAGTGTGCCCTCGCCAGTTCGGGTGGTGCGGCGTCGTCGAACGACGGACGTCGTCCCTTTCGGATGTCGCCGTACAACGTGAACTGCGAGACCACGAGTACTGCTGCGCCGACATCCCCGACGGAACGATCCATGGGCTTGCCGGCGTCACCCTCGAACACACGGACATCGCGGATCTTGCCTGCGACGTAGCGCGCGTCGGCCTCCGCATCTTCACGCCCGACTCCGAGCAGCACGAGCAACCCTCGGCCGATCTCGCCAACCGTGCGTTCGCCAACGCGAACGCGCGCCGACGTGACGCGCTGGATCACGGCCCTCATCTACCGGGTCAATGCTGAATCTGGATCAGGGTGGACGGCGCTTCCTCTTCGAGCCGAAGGGCGGCGCTGTCGCGCAGCTCCCCGCTCGGGTTGAGCCGCATGTCGAGCAGGTGCCGCGGCATCACATTGCCGAGCGCCTTCAGCATCGATTGCTTGACGCCGGAGTGCTCGCGCTCGAGATCGAGGATCAGCCGCTTGACCCGCTGCCGCTGCAGGCTGAGATCGCCGCATGCGGGACAACAGCAGCCGATGATCGGCAGCCCGGCCTCCTTGCAGTACAACCGGGCCTCGTCCTCGCCGACGTAGACGAACGGCCGGATGACGACATGCTCGCCGTTGTCGGAGACGAGACGCGCCGGCATCGCCTTGAGCGCGCCGGCAAAGAACAGATTGAGGAGCAGCGTCTCGACGAAGTCATCGAGATGATGGCCGAGCGCGATCTTCGTCGCGCCGACTTCTGTGGCAATGCGGTAGAGCACGCCGCGGCGCAGGCGCGCGCACAGCGAGCACGGCGTTGCGTTGGCCTCGAGCAGATCGTCCATGACGTCGCCGATCGAGGTGTGCTCGATGCGGTATTCCCAGCCGCGCTCCTCGCATGCCTTGGCGATGGCGCCGTGCTTGAAGTCCTTGTAGCCCGAGTCGACGTTGACGGCGATGAGCGAGAACCGGATCGGTGCCCGCTTGCGCAGGTTGTCGAGCGTTTGCAGCAGTGCCCAGCTGTCCTTGCCGCCGGACAGTCCCACCATGATCCGATCGCCGTCCTCGATCAGATTGAAGTCGGTGATGGCCTTCGTCGTCTTCTTTGAGATGCGCGCTTCGAGCGGACTGCGATGAGACATGGGTATATACAGTCTACAGGCTCTCGGCTTTGGGCTCTGGGCTTGGGGCTTGGGCTCTCGGCTGCAGGCCCTTCGATATAATCTGCGGGCGGTAACCTCACCGAGCCTGGCGGGGCCCCTGGGAGCCTGATCTCGATCGATCGTGCGCGATTTCATCAGCTGGATCTACACCTTTGCCCTGTCCCTCGGCGGACCGGGGCTGTTCACCGTCGCCTTTCTCGACTCCTCGTTCGTCTCGCTGCCACAGATCAACGACATCCTCGTCGTGCTCATGGTGACCGAGTCCAAGTCGCTGATGCTCTATTACGCGTTCATGGCGACCGCGGGGTCAGTGGTGGGCTGCTACGTGATCTACTACCTGGCGAACAAGGGCGGAGAGGCGTTCGTTCGCAAGCGGCTCAGGCCGGGGCACGTCGAGCGGAGTCTTGCGCTCTACCGGAGACACGGGTTGCTGGCGTTGATGGTGCCGGCGCTGCTGCCGCCTCCGGCACCATTCAAACTGTTCGTCCTTGCGGCTGGCCTCGCGAACGTGCGGCCGTTGCAGTTCGTCCTCGCGATTGCCGCGGCGCGCGGCCTGCGCTACGTCGCGCTCGGCGTCCTCGCGATCTACTACGGTGACGCCGCGCTCGAGTTGATGCGAACGCACGGACGCACTGTCGCTATCGTCCTCGCCGCCATCCTCGTGGCCGTCGGCGTCCTGTTGTGGCTCAAGACCCGGAATTCGACAGTCGAGAGCCCCGAGCCGAGAGCCTAGCGCGGTTTCCGTTCTGGCCGAAAACCCGGAGCCTCAGAACCGCACGCCGACTGTGAGGTTGTAGGTCCAGCCGCCGAGATCGATCTTCGGAGCTGCGAAGTCATTGGGCAGATCGCCTTCGGCATCCTGAAAGCGAACCTCGCCTCCCGCCGTGAAGCGTTGGCCTGCGAAGCGAACGCCTCCCACGAAGATCGGTCCCGTCGAACTGCCGCTCTCCTCGAAGGTGTCTTCGAAGATCTCGTTGCCGGCGCCGAAGTCGATGAACTCCCCGCTTTCGCGGTAACGCCAGTTGATGATGCCGAGACCGGCGCCGACGTACGGCTGAATCGGCGACCGCTGTCCGAACGGAAGCAGCCTCACCGTGAAGGAAATCGGCACGAGCCGCAGCTCCAGGTCCGAATCGATCTCGCTTCCGTCACTGTCGATGAAGTCCTGGTAGACCGCTGGAACCGACTGCCCGGTGTAGCTGATGCCCGCGCCCGCTTCGAAGAAGTTGCCGAGGCCGACGAGCCACTCTCCGCCGATCGATGCGCCTCCGAACTCGTCCTGATCGAACAGCAGGAACGTGCTGTTCTCGTTGAGCACGTCTCCGCGCGTACGCGAATCGAAGGTTTGCGGGGAAAAGTGGCCGAGCGTGAAATTCACTGTCTGTTGTGCGTGTGCCGGTCGCGCACACACCAGGAAGGCCGCCAGCACCAGCACGACGCTGGTCACAGTTCTCTGCAGCATGTGATCTCTCCGAAGCTCATGACATCGAGCCTGGGAGGACGCACTGCAGGTGTGATGCCACACCAGCGCGCGCGCTTTTTCCTTTACGTTTGCGCCTGTGTGCGCCTGATCACATCAAGCATCGCCTCGTGGATTTGTCCGTTAGATGCGACAAGGTGTGCGGCGGCGGGGTCGAACGGTGTCCCATCCATTCCGGTCACTCGCCCGCCGGCCTCCTCGGCGATGAGCGCGCCGGCAGCGACGTCCCAGGGCCTGAGGCTCTGCTCCCAGAAGCCATCGAACCGGCCGGCAGCGACGTAGCACAGATCCAATGCTGCCGAGCCCAGTCGTCGCACGGCGCGTGCCTGACCGAGGAACGCACGGAACATCGCGATGAGCGGGTCGAGCTTCTGGTGCACGTCGTAGGGGAAGCCGGTCACGAGCAGCGCGTCGAGCAGCCCGCCAGTCTCCGACACACGCAGTCGCGCGCCATTGAGGAACGCCCCCTGCCCTCGCTCACCGGTGAAGAGCTCGTTGCGCGTCGGGTCGTAGATCGCGCCGACCTCGGCACGGCCGTCGATCTCGAGCGCGAGAGAGGCACAGAACACCGGCAGGCCATGTGCGTAGTTCGTCGTCCCGTCCAGCGGATCGAAGACCCAGCGGTACCGGGACGGTGTTGCCTCGGTCGAACCGCCACCCAGTTCTTCCGCCAGGATGTCGTGACCGGGAAAGCGATCGGCGAGCACGCCGCGGCACATCTGCTCGCACTCGAGATCGACCTCAGTCACCAGGTCGATCGTTCCTTTCTTGTTCACCTGAAACCCGGACTGGCGCCGGGACATCTGGATTTCCCCCGCGCGAAGCACGATCTCTACCGCGGTGGCGAGAAAAACCGGATCGGGAGCGGTCAAGGCTAGAGCCGCGGTGACTGCGAGTCTGACACCGAGTGATCGGCCGCTGCGACGCGCTTGACCATCACCACTTCCATGCCGCCTTCCGGTGCACGCTGCAACACCATCTCGTCCATGAACGTGCGGATGATGAAGATGCCTCGCCCGCTCGACTTGAGCACGTTTTCGGGTGCGAGCGGATCGGGAATGCTGTCCGGATCGAAACCCGGCCCCTCGTCGCGCACCCGGATGGCGATGCCGGACGGCGTGGAGTTGCTCAGAGGCGTGAATTCGACGTAGACGTGCTTCTGCTCGTCGTCGCGGTTGCCATGCTTGATGGCGTTGATCACCGACTCACGAACGGCAACGCCGACCCAGTGGAGTGCGTCGTCATCGAGTCCGGCCAACCGTCCGAGGTGATCGCTGGCCACCTGAACGAAGTCGAGCATTTCGTACGTGCTGTGAAACTCCAGACAGACTGATTTCCGCTGCGTCATGCACCTCGCCAAGGGAAATTATAGCGTTGTCCAGCATCTCCTCGCCGCGCGCCGCACGGCCCGACCGCTATACACTAATAAGATGCCTTCGCCGCAGACCGTCAGAGTACTGCCCGCTTCGCGGGTACGGGGACGGGTCCGGCCACCGGGCGACAAGTCCATTTCGCACCGCTACGGCCTGCTTGCGGCTCTTGCCAACGGCACATCGTCGATTGACGGCTATTCCACTGGCGGTGATTGCCGTTCAACGCTCGACTGCCTGCGTGCCCTCGGTGTGTCGATCGAGGAGGTCCAGCGCACCACTGACGGACTGAGTCTCCGCATTACGGGCCTGGGTCTGGGCGGGCTGCGGGCTCCAGCGAACCCTCTCGATGCGGGGAACTCCGGCAGCACCATGCGGATGCTCGCCGGCGTCCTCAGCGCGCACGCGTTCACGTCGACGATGACGGGAGACGAGTCGCTGAGCCGCCGTCCGATGCGGCGCGTGATTGCGCCACTCGAGCGAATGGGTGCTCGAATCGGCTCCAACGAGGGCCGACCGCCCCTGACCATCAGCGGTACAGCCAGGCCGACGGCGATCGACTTCGA
>JAICEG010000046.1 GCA_025924295.1 Vicinamibacteria bacterium | reverse complement strand
TGAACGACTCCATTCACAAGATCGACGAACACGTCCGGATCGCAGACCTCGCGCCGCTTTCGCTCATCTACGAACGCACGATACTCGCTGTCCTGGGACGTGCCTGAAAAGCGGAGTCCTTTGTCCTTGGGACTTGGTGCTTGGTCCCTGGTCCGTCCCTGGTCCCTGGTCCGTCCTTGGTCCCTGGTCCCTGATCCGTCCCCGGTCCCTGGTCCCCGAGTCCCGGCTCAGAGTGCCATGCGGGTCATGCGTGGACCGAGGACTTGCGCGCCGCCAATCCAAAAGCGCGCATCGGCCGGGGATTGACACGTTTCGTCGCGTATCAGAACATCCCGCACGGAAGGAGTCATCCATGCCATTCCGACTCGCACTCTTAGTTGTCCTTGTGATTGTTTTCGCCGCCCCGCGGACGGCCGTCGGGCAGAACGGCCCCGGCGCGACCAGCGCCGAACCGTTCAAAGTCGGCACGTTCGAGATCCGTGGCGCACCGGTGGTCGCCCTCGTGCTGCGCGATTCGCTGATCATCGATGTCCGGGCCGCTAACACGGCGCTCGAGCGCAACCCGATGTATCCGCAAGTGCCGATGCCGGCGGACATGCTGGAGCTGATCGGCCGCTACGAGTACGGGGTGAAGGCGCGGCTCTACGAGATCGTCAACGATCTCGTGCGCAGCAACCGGCTCACCGCGAAGCCGCGCCCCGACTACGTGCACGACCTCGCCTCGGTCAAGACGCTGCCGCCGATCATCTATCCCGGCAAGATCATGAACGCCGCGGTGAACTTCTACAGTCACGTCAACGAGACCGGCACGCAGGAGCAGATTGCGGCGGCGCGACGTCAGCGCCGCGAGCAACGCGGCGTACCTTACCTGTTCCTGAAGCCCAGCCGCGGTGCCGTCATCGGCAACGGCGAAGCCGTCATCCTCCCACACGGCCGCGACCGCATCGACTGGGAGGTCGAGCTCGGCACAGTCGTCGGCCGTGCGGCCAAGAACGTCTCGGCGAAGGACGCGCCGAACTACATCTTCGGCTACATGATCTCGCTCGACATCTCGGACCGCGGCGGACGCCCGCCCGGCGGTGCGCCGTTCACGTCGGACTGGCTCGTTGGCAAGGGGCACGACACGTTCGCGCCGATGGGACCCTGGATCGTGCCGAAGGAGTTCTACGGCGACCCGATGCAGAAGCTCCGTCAGACGCTGAGCGTCGACGGGACCAAGATGCAGGAAGCGCGCGCGGGCGACATGATTCACTCGCTCTACGAGCTCAT
Organism: Vicinamibacteria bacterium; assembly: GCA_025924295.1. Classification (GTDB taxonomy): domain Bacteria; phylum Acidobacteriota; class Vicinamibacteria; order Vicinamibacterales; family UBA2999; genus Gp6-AA40. The sequence goes on along the minus strand of JAICEG010000046.1, from coordinate 16,253 downwards.
CGAGTATGCCTCGTCCATCATCACGCTGTTCCCCGGTGACGTCGTCAACAACGGGACGTCAGGCGGTGTGGGCATGGGGACGGCGGTGCGCGGTGAGCAGCGCTTTCTCAAGGCTGGCGAGGTGATCGAAGCCAGCATCGACGACATCGGCACGCTGCGGATTCCTGTGGTCGCCGGCGAAGAGCCAGGGCCGGGTACCGGAGCACGGCTGCCACCGGTCAGCTCGTACAGGAAGTAATCGTGGAACCTCGGGCCTCACAAGCGCGCAGCCATCGTCGAGCATACGCCACGCTCGCGGTGATGGCGGCGCTGGCGGTGTGGGTGACTGCGGGGACCGCGCAGTCACCGAACCCGTTTGGCACTCCGACCTCAGATAGTTCATCACCGGCCAACGCGATCCAGGCTGTGCCCGGATCACGCGCCCAGGGGTGGCTCGGGCAGGGACGCTCAGAGGTGCTGGCGCGCCACGGCATCGTGGCGACGAGCGATCCGCTGGCCGCCCAGGCGGGTCTCGACATCATGCGCCAGGGCGGGAACGCCATCGACGCGGCGGTGGCCGCCGGTGCGGTCCTCGATGTCACATCACAGAACGACACCGGCATCGGTGGTGATCTCTTCGCGCTGATCTGGTCGGCGAGAGACAAGAAGCTTTACGCGCTGAATTCTGCCGGCTGGGCCCCAGCCGGCTGGACACCTGAGTTCTTCACCGGGAAACTGCGGGTGACGAGCGTCCCTGGCCGCGGCGTCAATGCGGCGACGGTCCCCGGCGCGATCTCGGGCTACGACGCGATGCTGAAGCGTTTCGGCACGCTGACATTCAAAGAGACGTTCGAGCGGGCCGCGCGCCTTGCCGAGGAAGGATGGGGCCAGGCTGAACGCCGCCATTTCGATCTCGTCAACACCGCGCCGGTCCTCCTCGACGATACCGACTCACGGCGTACATTCCTTATCGGGGACAGGACGCCGAGTCTCTACACCATCATCCGCAATCCGACGCTCGCACGCGCACTCCGCCTGATGCAGAGCGAAGGGCGCGACGCCTTTTACAGCGGCGATATCGCCGACGCCATCGTCGAAAAGGTGCAGGGCAACGGCGGCGTGATGACGCGCGAAGATCTCGCCGAGTTCGAATCGGAGTGGGTCGAGCCGATCTCGACCAGGTACCACGGCTACGACGTCTTCGAGCTGCCGCCTCCGGGACAAGGCTTTGCTGCGCTGGAGATGCTGAACATTCTCGAGGTCTGCGTGCCGAAGCTTGGCTTCAACCTGGCCAAGTTGGGTCATACGGATCCGATGTACTGGCACCTGATCATCGAGGCGAAGAAGCTTGCGTATGCAGATCTGCTGGCGCACAACGCCGATCCAAAGTTCTCGACGGTGCCTGTCAGCCGCCTGATCTCGAAGGAATACGCCGCGACGCTGTGCAGCAGGATCGATCCGAATACGGCGACGAAGGTCAGTGTCCCTCCGACGCCGGACGGCGGAACCATCTACCTGACCACGGCTGATCGGTGGGGCAACATGGTCTCGCTGATTCACAGCGTCTACAGCGAGTACGGCAGCGGCGCGACGGTTGGCACCTACGGCTTCGTGCTCCAGAATCGTGGCGCCGGCTTCTCGCTCGATCCGCGCAGCCCGAATGTCGTTGCGCCGCGCAAGCGTCCGTTCCACACGATCATTGCCGGCTTCCTGATGAAGGACGGTCAGCCGCTCATGACCTTTGGAAACATGGGGGGCACCGTGCAGCCCGAAACCCACGCGCAGCACATGGTCAATCTCATCGACCTCGGCATGAACGTTCAGATGACGACCGACGCCGCGCGTCTGACGCACAGCCAGAGCGCCGACGTCGTCGGGGCAGAGGTGAATCTCTTCGAGTTGGTCGGCAACGGTCTGCGCAGCAAGGGGCATGATGTACGGCCGGTAAGCGGGGCCGCGGTCGGTGGATACCAGGGAATCCTGTTCACACGAGATCCCGCGCTGCCCGAGCCCGTCATCGATCGGCGCAGCATCGACGAGGATCGCCCGGTGAATGGCGTCTACCGGGCTGGATCCGATCATCGGAAGGACGGTCACGCCGTTGGGTGGTGACGCAAAGGCCGTCTCACCGGCGGCCGACCTCCTGGTGCGAGACCTCACCGCGCTGATTCATCCTCTGCACGATTCCAGGGCCCAGCGCTCCGCTCGTGTGTGGGTTCGCGGTCAGGGTGCAATGCTGGTCGACGCCGATGGCAAGGAGTTCATCGACGGCCTGTCCGGCCTGTGGAACGTGGCGCTCGGACACGGTCGCCGTGAGCTTGCCGAAACCGCGCGCGATCAGCTCGAAACGTTGGGCTACGCTTCAGGCTACTGCGGCAACACAAATGTGCCCGCGATCGAATTGGCCGAACGGCTGGCCCGTCTGACCTACCCGTCCATCAATCGCTTCTTCTTCACGTCGGGCGGTGCCGAAGCGAACGAGAGCGCGATCAAGGTGGCGCGCTCGTACTGGAAGCTGCGCGGCCAGCCCGCGAAGACGAAAGTCATTGCCAGAGATCTCGGCTACCACGGAACGACGCTCGCGGCGATGAGCGCCACGGGGATCGCCGGATACTGGCCGCTCTTCGAGCCGAGGGTTCCTGGGTTCATTCACGTTCCAGCACCGTATCCCTACCGCGCAGCCGCAGCGAACGACGCGACGTCGTACGGCGTGGCGGTCGCGAATGAGCTCGAGAAGGCGATCCTGCGCGAGGGCGCTGAGACGGTCGCGATGTTCCTGGCGGAGCCGGTCATCGGTGTTGGCGGCGTGATCGTTCCGCCCGATGACTACTTCCCGCGTGTCCGTGAGATCTGCAACAAGCACGGGGTGCTGTTTGCTGCAGACGAAGTCATCACTGGCTTCGGGCGCACGGGGCGCTGGTTCGCGCTCGACCACTGGGGTGTCCAACCCGACATCGTCCAGTTCGCCAAGGCGATCACGTCCGGTTACTTCCCGTTTGGCGGCATCGGGATCAACGACGACATTGCGCGCACGCTCGACGAGGCGCCTACCCCGTGGATGCATGCCTATACGTACAGCGCTCATCCCACCGGGTGTGCCGTCGCGCTGAAGACTTTGCAGATCATCGAGGAAGAGAATCTCGTCGCCGAGGCCGCTCGTAAGGGTGCCTACCTGCTGGGTGCCCTCCGCACGAAGCTCTCGAGCCATCCTCACGTGGGGGAGATCCGCGGCAAGGGCTTCATGTGCGCCCTGGAGTTCGTCAGGGATCGCGAGACGAAGGCGTCCTTCGCGCCGGAGGAGCAGGTTGGTGCGCGCATTCATGCCGAGGCTCAGGCGCGCGGGCTGTTCAGTCGCATTCGCGGCGATGTCTTCGTGCTGGCGCCGCCGTTTGTGACGCCAGATCAGCTGCTCGATCGCATTGCCGAGATCCTGGCGTCGGCCACGAAAGCCGTGCTCGGCTGATGTAGGATCGTCACTTTCGAGGTTTGAGTAGAAACATGATCAATGTGATCGGCGTCGACAGCAAGACGAAGAACTCGGCTCCCGAAGGGAGCGTCCGGAACATTCTCGACCCGGGATCCGACGGGACCAGGGTTCAGGTCTCGCTCAGGGAAGTCGAGCCAGGGAAGACCTCTCGCGTGGCAGCCGCCACTGACAGGACGCAGGTCGTCTATATTCTCGAGGGCAAGGACGCGAAGGTTCACTACACGATCTCCGGGAACACCAGCGAAAACGTGGCCCAGCGACGTGCCGGTGTCTATCTCGAGCCGGGCGACGAAGCCACCGTCACCGCCTCTGATAGCCCGCTCTTGCTGTTGCTCGTGACGGTTCCGAAGCATACCGGCAAGCCCAACGACAACCGCTCACCGATTGGCTACTACTTCGAAGAGGCGCGACTCCGGTCGCTGATTGACGAGAAGCGCTTCCGCGAGCGCACCTTCTGGGTCAACAAGGAGACGGGCCTGTCCGGTTCGTGGGACCTGCAGCTGGGTCGCATGGCGTACGCGCCGCACGCACACTCGCCTCGGCACGTGCATCACCCGTCGAAAACGAGCCCGGTGATCCCTGAGCACTTCTACTTCATCGAGAAGGGCACTGGCGAGGTGAAGCACGACACCGGCAGCCTTCCAGTGGGTCCAGGAAGCCTGGTGTTCATTCCGTCAGGGGAGTGGCATCAGCTCATCGCGTCCGACACCGGCTTCGACTACATCGAGTTCCAGGCGCCCTTCGACTTCGTGACCACGATGGATCACGATCCGCTGGGCAAGAACTGGTACATCAAGGGGACTGATGACGGAACCGGGAAGCCAAAGCTCTGGGTCCAGAGTTAGCTAACGTCCCAACATTTCGCCGACAGGACGGAGCGGGCCAACGCGGTCCGCGAACGTCTTGAGCACGACCATCATCGGCAGCGAGAGCGCCAACCCCCACGGGCCCCAGAGCCAGCCCCAGAAGAGCAGACCACCGAACACGGCGACGTTGTTCATCCGCACGGTGCGACCGAGCAGCCACGGGGTTGCCAGCATGCTCTCGACGCTCGTGATCGCGATGAACACGCCGGCGATGACGATCGCTGCAGTGACCGTGTCGAACTGAAGCAGCGCAGCGAGGAAGAAGACGACCGCCGCTGCTGCCGATCCGACGTACGGAATCGTGTTCAGCAGTCCCGCGAGGAGCGCCCACGCTCCTGCGTTGGAGAGCCCAAGCGCATGGAAGGCGGCCCATGTGCAGAGTCCCACGAGCACGTTCATCGAGATGACGACCAGCAGGAAGTGCTCGATGCTCCGGTTGATGTCGTCGATCGTCGACGCCACTGCCACTCGGCGCCATGGCGCGGATCCCGCCAGCCCCACGATCTTGCGCTTGAACGGGTCGAGTGCGTAGGCGATCAGCAACCCGAGCACGAGCGGCACGAGAAAGTCCTGCGCCAGTCGAAGTGCGATGACGCCGAGAACAGCTGCTATCACAGCGACCGAGACGCTCGCCACGCGCGACGGCGAAGAGTTCGCCACCGCAGGGAGCGCGGTCAGTGCCAGACGTGCCTGGGACGATGCGAGCAGCAGGCGACGAACCCGGCCGCTGCCGGTTGTCTCACCCGATTGCTGGTATCGCGCGTGGCTCATCATCGACCCACTGTGCCTATCGCCTTGAGCAAACGTCGTGCCTCGAGGCCGTGTGCGAAGAATCCACGCCGCGTTTTCATCGAACACAACATCCCGGCCGGAAATCGCGTAGAAACTACTTCCCCACGGCTCAGCAGCGGTAGCAGTCGCGCGCGACCAGAGCACATCCGTGCGCCAGAAGAATCACGAGGATCGATCCGAGACGGGTTCGTTCCAATCAAGCGGATACCGGTAGATCTCGCCGGCCGCACGGGCGGCGCTGCGCAGGAAGATCGGCAGGATGAGATCGCGCATCTTCCTCGCTATCCAATTGGCTGGCGCTTTCTGGTTCCCGGTGCGGCGCGACTGCTTCGCGATCGGGTCGACGCGCGTGCGTCTGAGACGTTCGAAGGTCGCCAGCGCCGCGCGGACATCGGGGACGTCGCGCAGGCATTTGGCGACGATCAGCGCGTCTTCGAGCGCGAGGGAGGCGCCCTGACCCACATGCGGACCGATCGCGTGTGCGGCGTCGCCAACCAGGCACACCGATCCGCGATGCCAGGTCGGCAGTGAGAGGAGGTCGTGCACAGGGTAAGCGCCGATCTCTCCGTGCACCGCCTGCAGAATCCGGCGAACTTCGGGTGGATCGTCGCGATGGAGGGCGAGCAGTTCGCGCGTGAACTGCCCGGCATCGACGTTCGAGAAATGACCGCGCGGCGATTCCTCCGGGCGCGCGAAGTTGCTGAACCAGTACGTCTCACCGCCCGGACGCACGGCATAGCCGAAGAATCCTCGTCTGCCGAAGACCATGTGCATGGTCGTGCCCGTCGATGGGAGATCCGTTGTCGCGATGCCGCCGAGGTTGATGATACCCGTGTAGGTCGGCTTCGGCGCGTCAGCGAAGTAACTCTGGCGCGCGCGGGAATGAATGCCGTCGGCGCCTATGAGCGCGCGGGCTTGCGCAGTTGTGCCATCGGCGAATCGCGCCTGAACACCAACATCACGATCCTCGATGCTCGTGAGCGCTTTGCCGAATTCGAATCGGACGCCCGCTCGCTCCGCTGCCTCGCGAAGTGCACGGCTCAGGGCTCCACGCATCACGGTGATGCCGCCGACCGGTACTTCCGCGAGGACGCGTCCGGATTCGTTGTGGAAGACGAGCCAGTCATTCTGAAAGCCGAGCCCGTCCAGCACATGTTCCAGGCCAAGTGCACGCAACGCGTTGATGCCATTGGGCGCGAGGTTGAGGAACGGCCGCCGTTGTCACGCGGCGTGTCGCTGGCTTCGTAGATAACTGGCTCGAAGCCCGCGCGTTGCAGCGCGATGCCGAGCGGAGGTCCGGCAATTCCGGCGCCGATGATCGCCACCGTGTCAACCGCGGTGTCGGCGCTTCCTGAATCGTTCGTAGATGGTGTCACGTCAGTATGTAGTGTCCGGCTTCAGCAGTCAGTGCGGAGCGTCCGGCTTCAGCCGGACTCGAATTGACGATGACACGCCGATGCGTTGCCCGTCTGTCCGCTGCTTGCGGCAGTTTGCTGAATCTTGCTGATTCGCCAGGCGGAGGGCATCATGGCCGGGATGAAACCAGCTTCGAGGCTTGTCCGCATGCGGCCGACGCGCCCGCAGCTCGTACAGGCCATCGGTCGAGCCGTGTCACGTTTCCAGGAGTCGTCGAACATGTTCGACGATCTCGCGGCCGAGATCCTGGCACTCCATCGTCGCGATCTGTCATGCATGACGATGCTCCTGTTTGGCGGGGCAGCGACCGCTGACGAAATCGCGGCGGCACTGCATCTCCGGCGCACGGAGGTGTCGACAACGCTCGCGCGTCTGCAACTGGCGGGGTATGCGCGCGCCCAGCCTGGCGAGGGATCGCGCCTCGAGCTGACCGAACACGCGCGCGAATGGATCGCGCGCATCTGGTCGCCCGTCAAAGCGGAGGGCGATCGACTGCTGGCGACCTACTCGATGGGACAGCTGGAGATGTTCGCGACGTTCCTCGGGCAGGCGTGCGAAGTGCAGGACAAGCAGATTGCGCAGCTGCGCAAGTGGCTCGACGTGCCCTCGTCTGCGCGGCGCGCCCATCTGCGTGGGGGGCTGTCGCCGGCCGCGCTCAGGCGTGTGCAGCTGTTCGTCGAGGCGAATCTCGCGCGCCCGATTCACCTGCACGATCTGGCAGCTCGTGCGTCCCTCAGCCCGTACCACTTCGCGCGGGCATTCAAGACGTCGGCAGGCATGACGCCGCGCGCGTACGTGGAGCATCGGCGTATCGAGCAGGCAAAGCGGCTGCTCGAGGCGTCGAAGCAGCCGCTCGCTGACGTCGCGATGGAGGTCGGTTTCGGAACGCAGAGCCGCCTTACCGCGACGTTCAGGCGCAAGACCGGCTTCACGCCGGGCGAGTACCGTCGCGGTTACTTCTGAAGGGCTTTCTGCACCGCCTTGGCCGCGTTCTGCACGGCCTCTCCCAGCGATTCGTCATAGGAGGGGCCCTGACCGGGTATGCCGACGAGTCCGCCAAGGCTGTTCATCGTGATCGCCTGCGACATCAGATAGGACGCGGCGACCGCGGTCGTATCGATGCCTGCGCCCTTGCCGAGCCCGTAGAGATTGCCCGCCTGCATCTGGTAGAGCGCCGGATCGCCAAGCATCCCCATGCCGCCAAGGTTGGCGGCGCCGTAGGCATTCAGTCGCGCGAACATCTGCGGCCCGGCAAACATCGAGAGATACATTCCGCCCGCGAACTTCGCGAGACCGAGGCCCGTCTGCAGGCTGAATCCACTGCCATCCTTCCCTTTGGCCGTCGTCGACAACCGCTGCTTGCCATCGGCCTGCAGCAGCTTCACGGCGATGCTCGACTCGGTGTTGTCCTTTGGCGCCGCCGCAGCCCCGGCCGCGCCCGCTGCCGCGCCGGCAGCGCCACCGCGTCCGGCGGCGACACCTGATGCCGCCTTCATGAGGCCGCCGAACGCGCCCGGTTTCGAGACCTTCAACTCTGTGACCTCGGCCAGCAGAAGGTAGTCGTAGCCGAGTTCCTTCGCACGCTGCTGCAGTTCCGCCGGTGACGCCGCCGCCATCGGCACCGCCTCGAGCTTCACCTCGTTCAGATCGCCGATCAGGCGATGGCGCAGCGCGCGTGTGTCGACTGCCTGTGTCGTCTTGTTGGTGAACTCCGGCACGCCGATTCGGATGACACCCGGTGTCTTCGGCTGTGGTGTTGCGGGAGGCATGGCGTTGAACTCGGCGAGTTTCACCTCGTTGGCATTGCTCAGCGCCTGTGACATCTCGCGCACGTTCATCGCGGCGTTCAGGCCAGGAGGAATCTCGAAGAGCGCGGCATCGAGCGTCGTCTGCTCGAACTCCGTGATCTCCATCGCCGCAACAACCGGCTTGCCGTCCTCTCCGGTGATCGTGGTCGTGTAGGCGATCGGGAAGCCAAGGACCTTCGGGTCGCCGTTGCTCGTGGCCTGGATCTGATCGGCGCAGGCGCCGTCCGCCGGCTGTTCTGGTCCAACTGTCTGCTTCGACAATGCGGCCGGTGCGTCGATATACCAGCCGTCGGTTTCGATTCGCTGCCTGGAGGTGTCGCACGCGCCCGCCATCGGCTGCTTGTCGACCATGGTCTTGACGTGACGCGCCTGCAGACCGAAGGCAGACTTGCGCTCCCCGGTGTCCACGATGGTCGTGGTCATGACGATGATGCCCGAGGGTTTCGGGGGCGCAGGCGGCATACCGGGCATGATCGGCGTCGGCGGCGCGCCTTCAGGGGAGACGAGGTACGTGTTGGCGGACTTGCTGATCTGAATCGTGCGTTTCTGGTCGTGTTGCCTCAGCAACACCATCTCCTGGAACTCGAACCGCTCGCGCTCGCCTTTGACGTAGGTGAGCGATTCCGTCTTCATGTCGCCGGTGCTGTAGACCGCCTTGTATCGCACGTCCGGCGGCGGAGGCGGTGCTGGAGGCGTGACTGGTTCCGGAGCAGCCGGCTTGGCCGCGGCCGGTTTGGCCGGGGCAGGCTTGCCTTGTGGCGCGGCAGGCTTGGCCGTCGACGGTCGTGCCGAAGGCTTCTGCGTCTGGCTCTGTGCCAGCGGACTGGCCGTCACTGCCGCAAACAGCAGGGCAACGAGAGGAGCAAGCGGAAGGGGGGCAGGTCGACGCATGATTCAACTCCCGTTTTCGAGGAACTTACGCAGCGAATACGCGCCAGACCCTCTAACCGGAAGAACGGGATCACGCTGGGCTAAAATAGCCAGCCTCCGCGCTTGAACAGAGGAGCGATCCGCGATGGTGTCAGGACTCCGCCTTCGGCTTTGTTTGGTCATTGGTGCGCTCGCATGGCTGCCGGCAGCCGTTCTCGTCGCGCAGCAGGGGCCTGTTGCGGCCATGTTCGGCGACGACCAGAAGCGCGGGGATTCGATCGCACTGAGCTTTGCGACCGCAGAACTGCCGGCAACAGCAGCCGCCTCGGTCCCGTTGCAGATCTATCTGACAGGTGGAGACCTCGAGCGCGCGTTCGACGACGCGCGTTTCCGGCCAGACGCCGCGATTGTTCCGACCAATACCGACCTGGACATCACGGCCTCGCTGCCCGGAACGCAGCAGGTGCTCATCGAGCGCGTTCGTCGCCAGCGGGCCGTGCTCAGCGACCTGCAGGAGCAGATCGCTCTGCGCCGCAAGCAGCCCTCCTCGGCGTCTGGTGGTCAGCAGGGGTTGCTGGACGTTGGAGAGGACTGGTTCCTTGTGCAGTTGCCGCGATCGACGAGCGGCAAACCCTCCGGCGGATCGTTCCCCAGGCTCGCGTGTCTGATTCCCACTGAGTTCTCGAAGGGCGGGGCGATCGATCGTCGAGAACTCTTCTCGCAGGATCGCACGCGCAAGGGCGTCGCGGGATGTCTCGCCGCGCTCGATGCCGCGGGCGCACAGTCACTCGTTCTCCCGCTCATGGGGGCGGCCTCCTCGCGAACGCAGGCCAACGACCCGGTCTACGAGGGCCAGCGCGTTCTCAGGGAATGCCGTCAGCTGAACTCGCTCGCGGGGATTGCGCTTGGTATCAACGACTTTGCTCCCAGCCGTCGCAATCTCAAGGAGATCGGGATCATTCACTACGACCAGGAAATCATCGAGATGTTCAGTCTTCCCAAAGGGACCCGCCTCGCCCAGGCGGCGCAGAACGCCTACCGGACGTTCTCGGATCAGATCAAGCTGGCGTTGCGAAGAGGACTGGCTGGCGAAAAGACGACGTCGACGGACATCGAGGGCGGCTGTACGACGATCCTGAACGTCCAGTAAACCCCGCAAGCACCCTCATTTGACCCTGCCTCTGCGCAGAGCGTATGGTGAGTCGCGCCTGAAGTCTTCCACTTCGCGACCTTCGGCCGTATTCAGATGGGGACGTTCGAGGAGCTATATCAACAACACGGACAGGCCGTCTTTCGGTTCGCGATGAGCGTGGTCGGCCGGCGGGAAACCGCGGAAGATCTCACCTCGGAAGCGTTCCTGGCCCTGTACCGCAACCTCGATCGGATCGACCAGACCCAGTTGCCGGGGTGGCTGCTCACGGTAGTGCGCAATCGAGCGCGTGATCTCTGGAGGCGTCAGGTGGTTGAACAGCGGTATGCGGACTCGGTGACCGACCCACCGACGGTCGAGCCTGCGGCGATGGAATCCTGGATTCTCGAGAACCCGGACCTGAAGCCGATCCACCGCGCCTGTTTGATGCTGCGATACGTCTATGGCATGACGCGCGCTGAGATCGCGAGCCACACGGCGCTCAGTGAAACGCAGGTCAAGGGCCATCTCCAGTACGCGTTGTCGCTCTTGCGCAAGGCGTACGAAGGACGGGGGCGAACGTGAAAACGCCGACTGATGGATGGGACGCGGACGAGCGCGACGCACTCGACGGGCTCGAGCCTGTGCTCGACGATCTGCAAGCGCGTCACGCCGGCGATCCGCCGATCGAGTTGTTGCGTGCCGCTCGCGCCGGCGTCCTGCCGGAGGATGTCCAGCGCCGTGTCAGCCAGCAACTCGACGAGAGCGCCTGGAACCGGGCGCTCGTGGATGGCTTCAACGACGACCCGCCTGGCCTCACGGCCGACGAGCAGTCGCGGCTGCTGCGCCGGATCCAGCAGGAGGCGGCGCGCGATGCCCGGCCCGAGCCACGGAGGCGGCTTTGGCTCTGGCAACCGGCGTTTGCGGCGGCCGCTGTCGTGGTGATCGCGGCGAGCGTTTGGATTCTTCGAGGCCGCGAGACAGCTCCGGTCTCTCAGGATGACCCGGAAGCACAGGTGGCTGTGAATACACCGGAGGTTGCGCCGCCCGTGTTGCCGCTCGACAAGCCGGCGATCAAGATCAGCGCGGCAGCACTGACGTTTCGTGGTGCCAACGACAATCAGTTGCTGGCCGATCTCAAGCCGGCGTTCGATGCCATTCGGGGCGATGAGTACCGCGCGGCGGTCGGCGAGTTCACCAGGCTGGCCACGCAGTATCCGGCCTCAGTCGAAGTGGCGTTCTATGACGGCATCGCCAGGCTGTTCCTCGACGACCCGAACGGGGCCCTTGCCAGTCTCGCTCGCGCAGAGCAGATCGGCGACAGCTCGTTCGCACCGGATATAGTCTGGTACCAGGCGGTCGCCCTCGAGCGTGCGGGTCGCCGCGACGAAGCGCGTACCCGTCTCCGGGCGCTCTGCGAGCAGAAGGCTGCACGATCCGCCGAAGCCTGCTCCCTCGAACCGAAATTGACGCAGTGATGCCGATGCTCCTGCGTGCGACGCTGCTCGCTCTGCTCGTGCTCTCCGTGCCGGCCAGCGCTGCCAGGCATGAGCCGCAGGCGCCGGGAGCGCCGTCGGCCGAGGAAGACATTGCGCGGGCCGAGGAGGTCATCGCCTCGGCTCAACGGGCGGCTGCCGCGACCGACACTGCGACTGCCCGCAACCTCGGGAGAAGCGCACTCGAGATTTTCGAGCGACGGCAGCACCTGTCAGGTGTCGCACGCGCCAATGTCCTGCTGGGCAATGTTCTGGAACTGGAAGGTCAACGCGCAGAGGCGGTCAAGCACTTCGATGCTGCGATCGCAGCCTATGAGACGGTGGGCGATGCCCGTGGCCGGGCCATGGCCACTCTTGGATTGCTCAGAACCGGTCAGCTCCCGTTCGATGAATCCAGGCGGGTCGCTGATCGTGGAGTGCTCGACGCTCGATCGGTCGGGGACAAATCGATCGAAGGTGCGCTGCTTCATTCGCTGGGCGACAAGCTCTTCGCGCAAGGTCAATATGCCGAGGCGCTGAAGACACTCGAAGAGTCGTCGCGCCTGCTCGATGCCGCCGGCGCGCGCGATGCTCTTGGCACCGTGTACAACAGCATGGGTCGCCTGTACCGCGTGCACGGTCAGCTCGAGACAGCGCTCGAATATCAGCGCAGGGCGCTCGCAATTCACCAGGTCTCCGGCGCCCCTTTTACGCACTTGCAGAGCCTGAACGCGGTCGCCGTCACCTACGAGGCGCTTGGCGACCCGCAGAACGCTCTCGTCTACTATCGCCAGGCGCTGGTGCTGGCCGAAAAGTCGAGCTCACCGCGCATCCAGGATTTCCTGCGCGCCAATACCGCCGCGGTAATGCTCGAAAACGCGAGCGATTACGCGGAGGCGGCGAAGACGCTCGAGGGTGTGGTGGCGCGTGGTCTGGACGCCTTTCCGAGTCGTCGACTCCTCGAGCTTTCCTCGCTGTACCTGAAACTCGGCCGCCGCGACGACGCGTTGGTCGCGGCCCAGAAGGCGGTCGACGCTTGCGGCGCCCGCGAGAGCCTCGATTGCGTTCGCACCCTGGCGCATCGTTCCCGAGTCAAAGCCGCGCTCGGACGGCACGACGAGGCGCTTCAGGATGTGCAGGCCGCGCTGCAGACGATTGAATCGGTTCGCGCCCGTCTCGTCCCTGCTGACTTCTTCAAGCAGCAGTTCAACGTCGGACGCGAAGAAGCGTACAGCGACGCGATCGCGTTGCAGCTGCGCGCCAACGCGCAGGGCGAGGCGCTCGAGACCGCGGAGTTGGCACGGGCGCGCGCCTTCGTCGATCTGCTGGCCAGCAGAGAACTGAAGCTTCCGGACACCCCGGGCAGCAGCGCGACAGAGGGCCCGGTGAAACTGGCCAGCCAGGTGGCTGCGCCGTCGGCGAAGACGAGCGACCTCGTCGCGACCGCTTCGCGGCTGGGGTCGACCCTGCTGGTGTACTGGACGACTCACGACGCTGTGTTCATCTGGGTCGTCGGACCAGGCGGGAAGGTGGTCGCATCGCGCGTCGACGTGCCGCGGTCCAGGCTGACGGATCTGATCCGCGCCACGGCCCCGTTTGATGCGCCTGCTCCGGGAAGCCAGTCGCGACCGGTCAGCCTTATCGCCACGCGTGGCGCCAATAACATCGGGCTCACGCCGACGTCGAAGGCGTGGCGTCAGCTGTATGACCTCCTGGTCAAGCCCGTGCGGGGTTCATTGCCTCGCACGACTGGTTCGCTCCTGACCATCGTGCCGCATGGCCCGCTGGCGACGCTGGCATTCGCCGCGCTGCAGGACGAGCGTGGCCGCTACTTGCTCGAGGACTACTCGTTGCATTACGTGCCCTCGGGTGCGGTGCTGCAGTTCACCGCGGCAAAGCGCCAGAAGGATTCCCGTGCGGGCAAGGTGCTGATGGTCGCGGATCCAGTGCCCCCTGCGCTGTCGAGTTTCGAGCGCCCGCTGCCGCGATTGCCCGGAGCACGCGCCGAGGCGCGCGCGATTGCCAGCCTCGTTCCGCGTGCACGCATGACGATGCTCGAGGGGAATGCCTCGGACGAGCCCGCGGTGCGCGACGCATCGAATGGCAAGGCCGTCCTGCACTTCGCGACTCACGCCATCGTCCGGGACGATGAGGCGTTCTCGTCGTTCCTGGCCGTGGGGCGCGCGATGGGCGGTGATGACGGGATGCTGACGGCGCAGGAGATCTACGGTCTGCGCCTCGATGCCGATCTGGTCGTGCTGAGCGCGTGTCGATCTGCCGGCGGACGCGTCACGGGCGACGGCATCGCCACGTTCGCGCGAGCGTTTATCTATGCGGGGACGCCTTCACTGGTGGCGAGCATGTGGGATGTGGCCGATGAGCCCACGAACCGGCTGCTGCCCGAGTTCTATCGCACGTGGCTCGGTGGCGCGACGAAGGCACGCGCGCTCCGGCGAGCGCAACTTGGCCTTCTCAACGATCTCCGGGCTGGCAAAGTCCAACTCGATACACCCGCCGGTCTCGTCTCTTTGCCTGAGCATCCGGTCTTCTGGGCGGGGTTCGCGTTGCTCGGAGAACCGGAGTAGACGCCACGAAGAACACGATGTCTCGTACTGGTTTTCCTTCGTGATCTTCGTGGCGTTCGTCGATTAGAACCGCACACCAAACGACATCGAGAACGTCCTCCCGATGTTGTAGGCGCTTGCGGCGAACGGCTGGCCGAACGTCGGGCTGCGGGCCCAGTTCACGCCCTCGACCGGTGTCGTGGTGAATGGATTGAAGCGCTGGAAGCGCGCCGAGGCCAGCACGGGGTCGAGCACGCCGACGTCGATCGACGCCGGATTGACGATCGCAAACGTGTTGAACACGTTGAGAATCTGGACCTGCGTGAAGAGATCGAGTCGACGACCGGCCAGCGTGACGGGATAGGTATAGTTCACCGACGCGTCGGTCCGGTATGACGTCTCGGTGCGAAACGCGTCACGCGCGGTGTAGTAGTAGCGTTGCGAGTTGCCGCCCTGTGGCGTCACGTACCCGGGATTGACCACGAACGGACGCGCATCCACGAGGCCCGCTGCCCCGTACGGCACACCACTGGCGATGCGCTCCACGAGACCGACGGTCAACCCGCCGATCGGCGTTTGATACAACGCCCACACGTTCGCACGATGGCGCTGATCGACCGCGACATCCCCCTCGGGGCTGCTCCACGCCGCCGACTTGTATTCGGGGTAGGCGAGGACCGTGCTCGCGATCGGCCCGGTCGTGTCTTCTCCCTCGAAGTTGCCCCGCGTGCGCGACAGCGTGTAGTTGCCGCCTGTCTCCAACCCTGGCATCGGGCGATACGTGCCGGCGACGGTCAGGGCAGCATAGCTGCGCTCGAGCGCATTGGTGTTCTCGATGAGGCCCAGGTCGAAGCGCCGGCCGAACGCGTCGCTCACGACACCGGTCCCGGTGTCGACGTGCGAGAAGTAGAAGTCACGAAACCCACGTCGCGTGACGTCGAGACGAATCGCACCGCGAGCACCGAACGCGCGGCTGACACCGGCGACGTACTCCATCACGTTGGGCGACTCGAGCGACCCCGGAATCTTCGTCGAGACGCCGGGTACGTCGGCGCTCACGAGGGGGCGGTTGCGTCCCCCGTTCGCATCGAACCAGCTGAACACCAGGCGAATCGCGGCATCCGGCGTGACGGGTGGCGCACCCGCCACGGTGTTGATCGACGGCCCGCGATACTCCCACTGATAGGCGGTCGACCGGCCCGCCGGTGACGAAATGTCGGCGACCACGTTGGCGAGCGCTCCAACGTAACGCGACACGCTCCCGGTCACGACCCAGGTGCCGGTTCCCCGCGGATCCCACGCGACGCCGAGTCGTGGGCTCCATGTTGCCGAAGAGGAAACGCGCTGGTCCGCCGCGTCGCGGCCGCTGTTCTTGTCCCATCGCACGCCCAGGTTGAAGGTCCAGTGGTTGTTCAGGCGCCACGTGTCGTTGGCGAAGAGAGAGTGCACCCGGAAATCCGTTCCGCGCGTCTGCTGTTCGATCGGATTCTGCTGAATGATGGTCGAGCCGTCGCCAACGAAGACAGGGTAGACCGACGACCCATCGATGATGGCCGTCGTCCCGAGGATCCGGTAGTCGCTGCCCGACTGATGATTGTTGTACGAGCGGATGTCGTTGAACGTGTCGTATCCGGCCACCAGTTCGTGCGAGCCAGGTCCGCGTGCGGCCGCCAGATACGACGCCTTGACGAACACATCGTCGTTGTATCGCTTGTCCGAATCGCAGATGCCGCAGAAGGTGGGTGACCAGTACCGCCGGTTGCGGGCCCGGTCGATCAGCAGCGTGCCTTCGATCAGATCCCGCGTGCGTGCCCCTTCGTTTTCAATGGCCATCCGTCGCGAACCCAGGCGTCCCTCGATCGCCAGG
>JAICEG010000045.1 GCA_025924295.1 Vicinamibacteria bacterium | reverse complement strand
CCTTCAGTCTTGCGCACGCCAAGGTTGGCAATCCGCGAATGAAGATGGCCGGCGATAATCTCGCCCAGCCGGGTCTCGCTGTCGGTGCCGCGCGGAAAGAACAGGTCGCCGTCGTATGCGCCATCGGGGATCGGCCCGGCCGTGAGACGGCCGTAAATCTGATCGACCTGCTCCTGGGGATACGCGGCGAGTCGCTCCGGGGTCAGCCACGCGCGTTCCTCGCGCGACAGTGGATACTCGTACTCCAGTCGCGCGAAGTCCATTCCATCGCTCGCGAAGCGCACCTCGACTCGCGAGTAGTGCCACCACGTGAAGGCCGCGACCGCAACGAATGCCAGAACGACGATGATTCCTTTCCTGTTCACGACCACACCTCCGCTACAGAGTTGCGAGGAAGGCCGTGAGCGCCTTCTTGTCGTCTGCGGACAGCGAGCTGCCAAACGTATGACCCTCGTTCTCCACTTCGACTGTGCTGTTGCTGTACATCTGCTGAATGAATGGCAGATGGTCGCGACCGACCGCCGACACGATTGAATCGGGGCTACTGACCAGGCCGGCGGTCAGTTGCTCGAGGATCTGCTGAAGCGTGCTGACGATGCGGTCCACGTCCGCGGGACTGCGCGCCGCGTACTTGCTTCGCAGGCCCTCGACGTTCGTTTTCACGAGCACAAGGTCAGCGATCAACTCTTTGTGGCGAAGGTTGGCCGGTATCGCTGCCGGGACGTCGGCCGGGATCACCAGCTCGAACCCTTGCGACTGTCCCGGAAACACCGGGCCATCGATGATGATGGGTTGATCGACGAGCGTGATCTTCGGGAGACGAGTGGACGGATTGAGCAGCTCGTCCACCGACGCCTTGAACAAGCGGTATCGCCCCTCGACGCTGGGATCGAAGGTCACGCACGGTGGCGCGTTCGGCATGCGCGTCCAGGTGCCGCGGACGACGTACGGGCTTCGGTAGAGCTCGAGGGGATCGGTCGGTCTGCCGCACACTTCGGGACCGATCGCGTTGTTGTGCATGAAGGGGGCGAACGCCCAGACGCTCAGGAGTGAGATCGGGCGGTAATAACCGCGACCACCATCGTGCGGCTCCTGAATGCCGTCGATCGGCGGCCGCGCCCGCAGTGTCTCGGAGCCATACTCTTCCCAGACCCGCCCCGTCATGTGATTCGAGTGGAGCGCGCGCGAACGCGATGTGCCGACTTCGGTGACGGCCACTGGCTTCTCGTTGCTGAGGAAGTCCAGCCGCAGATCGGGCTGGCCCTCGACCGTCGCGTGAAAGTCGGTCGCCGCGGTCCATGGCGCCGGTCGACTCGAGTGACACCGCGCACACGTCTCTGCGAAGATCGCTTTGCCGCGCTCGACGGCATTCGCGCCAAACTCCTGATTGAGCTGGACGATGAGCGCATCCCGCGACACCAGTCCGCGCGCCCGGTAGAGATCCACCGGGCGGCTGGTCATGAAGAAGTCGGCGATGTTCTGCAGGCGGTCTTCGATGGCTCTGAAGTTGTCGCAGTCGCGCCGGCATTGGCCGATGTCGAATGGCGTCTGGCCGAATCCGCGATGCTTCGGGTCAGCCTGCCGCAGATCGGTGATGTGGTTGACCCAGCACTGCTCGGAACACGAGCCTATGTTGAAGTAGACGCGCTGGATCGCTTCGAGCGCACCGATGCTGTCCTCGGTCCCCTTGAGGATGTGATGCACCGGTTCCGTTTTCATCGATCGTTCCCAGCACTTCCCGTCCCGTCCCGGTTCACACCAGCACGTACGCTCGTCTGCGCCCTCGGCGCACGCCGTGACGGGACGCCATTTCAGCACCTGCTCATCGAAGGTCGGCCGTTGCGCCAGGTTCATGATCGGGTTCATGGTGCCCGGGTTGCTGACGGAATCGTTCGGGATGCCGGAGGTATCGACCGTTCCCGGGCGGGCGTGGGCAAAGGTCTGCCATTCGATGCTGCTCGGTGACATTCCCGAAGCGAAGATCTCCGAGATGCGCCCGTATTGATTCCCCACGAGGCCGTCGATGTTCTCCCACGCGGGATGCTCGGGGTCGGCTGGTGGGTTGAGCGGGGTGAACGAGATGTGGCAGGCGCCGCAACTCATCCCGATCAGAAACGGCGGCTCGATCGAGCCGTCGATCAGGTGACTGGTGCGCGAGTCGGGTCCGGTGGACTTCAACGGACGATTGAAGCCCGCCCACGTGGCCATCGTGCCATTCAGCGATCGCCAGCGCTCAGTATCGAAACGCGGGTTGGGAAACTTTCGAAACCCGAGCACACCGGTGGACGTTCCAAACGCCAGGTCGCATGCACTCTGCCGCTGGTCCTTCGGACCGTGCGGAGCGTTGCTGCTCATCCGGGCATCCAGGAAGTCGCAGGCGGGGTCGCGGTAGCCCGGTTTGCCGACGAACGACAACAGTGCGTCGTCGCCCGGACAATAGTCGAACCCGTAGGTCTCTTCGAGGCTCTTGCGTGGACAGTTCGGTGAGCCCGGCGTGCAGCAGTCCGGGTCGTTGATGATGCCCCACGTCTTGAAGCGGTCGCCGCGCGCCTCGGACCGCAGCACGCGATACCAGTCGATCATCACGCCGAGGCGCTGTTGAAAGACGTAGGTGTGGAAGCGCGCATTACCCGCTGTCGCCTTGAACCAGATTTCCCGTCCAGCGCGCGCGGATGGGCTGAGTCCCTGTGCTCCGGCGTGGAATCCGGGATCGAGCACCTGCGCCGGCGCCGGCTGGGAGAGGGCCACGCCGAGAAAGATGACGAGCGGAAGCGACAACACGATGAACGAGGCCAGGACCGGCGCCAAGCCACGCAGCTTCGAAGCCATGAAGGTATCTCCCGCGAATCCGCGTCACGACACGAGGGATACAAAGATTACGGTTAACTGAGGGGTGCCGAGGATTCTACTCCACAGCGAGGATTCGCTTCGCCTCTTCGACGGCCTCCTCGAGGGTGGTGATCGCTCCATCGAGCTGTTTCTCGTAGATCTGCCGCAGCACGTCGCCGACGCGCGGCCCCGGCGTCAGACCGAGTGCAAGCACATGGCGGCCGAGGAGGAGCGGCGCCGGAGCGCGATGCTCGACGCCGAGGCTGCGCGCACGCGCCAGGAACCAGTCCATCGCGGAGCAATCGAAGCTGCCCGTGCGCCCGAGGCAGTCAGCGCGCGCCAGTCGCGCCAGCAGCTCGAGGTCGACTTTCTGCGCGAGCCGTCGAAAGGCGCCGTCGCCGACGCTGGCGGCCTTGTGGAGCATGCCCGGCTTCAGATGGTGGGCCACCAGCCCGACAACTTGCTCCCGCACGTCAAAGCCGTCGATGGTGTGGATGTTCAGGCGATTGAGCAGGCTGATGGTCGGCGCGACGCCGGCCTGTTCGTGATCGAGCGACCGAATCCGGCCGTCGATGAATGCCGTCGTCGCCGGTTTCCCAAGGTCGTGGCAGACGGCGCCGAGCATCACCGTGATGAGCTGTGGACGCCCGAGATCGCTGTTCAGCTCGCGCGCGCGGTCGATCACCATGAGCGTGTGGATCCAGACGTCGCCTTCCGGATGCCACTCGGGCTCCTGCTCGCAGCCGATCAGCGGAACCATCTCCGGCAGGATCTGGTCGATGATGCCGAGATCGCGGGCGAGTGCGAAGCCGATCGACGGACGTTCGGCCTGCAGCAGCAGTTTCTCCAGCTCGCCCCAGATCCGCTCCGACGGCAGGTCGTCCAGTCGAATACTCCGGCACAGTGCTGCCGTCTCCTCGTCGAGAGTGAAGTCGAAGCGGGCGGCGAACTGCACGGCACGGAGCGCACGAAGGCTGTCGTCGGCGAACGTTCGACGGTCGACCGCGCGAAGCAGTCCGCGCTCGAGATCGGCCCGGCCGCCCACGGGATCCACATACTCGCTCGTCAGTGGATCCCAGGAGATCGCGTTGATCGTGAAATCACGGCGATGCGCGGCGTCTTCGATCGACATGAACGGGTCGCCGCGCACCACGAACCCCTTGTGGCCGCGCCCCTGCTTCGACTCGCGCCTCGGAATGGCGACGTCGATCTCGATGCCGCCAGCGTTGATGACCTTGAACACCGGAAAGCTCTGGCCGACCGCTTCTACCCGGCCGAACGCCGTGAGAAGCCCGGGCAGCGCCTCGCCGGAGATCCCGAAGACCTCGAGATCGATGTCTTTTGATGCCGGCTGCCGGCTCCCGCCGTCGTGATACGCGCGCGCCGCGAGCAGTCGATCCCGTACCCAGCCGCCGACGACGAGAGCGCGGCCGCCGGCGTCACGGACACCGGTGGCGATTGCTGCGACGAGGGCTGGAGCTGTAGTACCGTGCACGACTCGATTATGCAGGGGCCAGGCGTTTAACGATCACGACACACCGAGGCGGTGAGGCGATGAGGCCGAAACCCAAGGATTCTCAGTGCCTCGGTGCCTCAGTGTGTCGTATTCAGCGGTAAAGGCTGGTTCCTGGGATTGGTTGCATTCATGTCTCTAGGCGATCCGGTCATCGCGCTGCTGCGCGATCTCGTCGCGATCGACTCGGTCAATCCCACGCTCGTGCCTGGCGCGCGAGGCGAAGCCGAGATTGCCAGACGATTAGCCGACGAATTCCGGGATCTCGGACTTAGGGTCGAGATCGCCGATGCCGCCCCTGGCAGGCCGAACGTTGTCGGCGTGCTCGAAGGCCGCCTCAGCGGCCGGTCGCTGATGTTCTGTGGACACACCGACACGGTCGGTGTTGTGGGCATGCCGAGACCTTTTGATCCGGAGATTCGTGACGGCAAGCTGTTCGGCCGCGGATCGCAGGACATGAAAGGCGGCGTTGCGGCCATGGTGGGCGCTGCCCGCGCCATTGTCGAAAGCGGAGGGCTCGAGCGTGGCCGTCTGGTGATTGCGGCCGTTGCCGATGAGGAGCACTCGAGTCTTGGTGCGGACGCGCTCGTCAGGACATGGCGCGCGGACGCCGCGGTCGTGACCGAGCCGACCTCTCTCGATGTGGCCGTTGCCCACAAGGGGTTTCAGTGGGTTGTCGTCGAGACACGAGGGCGCGCCGCTCACGGCAGCAGGCCGCGTGACGGCCGCGACGCCATCATGCGCATGGGTCGAGTGCTGTCACGCCTCGAGCGCCTGGAACAGAAGCTTCGATCCGGCAGGAGTCACACCCTGCTCGGGAGCGCCTCTCTCCATGCCTCGATCATCGAGGGCGGCCAGGAGTTGAGCAGCTATCCGGCTCGCGCGTCGCTGCAGTTCGAGCGGCGAACGCTGCCAGGCGAGGCTCCGGACGTGGCGCAGACCGAGACGCGTGCGATTCTCGACGAGCTGCGAGCAGAAGACGGGGAGTTCGAGGGTGATGCGCAGCTCGTGTTCGGGCGCGAACCGTACGAGATCGATGGATCGAGTCCGTTGCCCGACGCGCTGATCCAGGCAGCGACGAAGGTCGGCTGTCACGCCAATCGCGTCGGCATGACCTTCTGGACAGATGCGGCGATTCTTGGCGCGGCGGGCATTCCTACCGTCCTGTTCGGACCCGGAGGTGCGGGACTGCACAGCACCGAGGAGTACGTCCTGCTGGATGATGTGCGGCGGTGTCGCGACGCGCTGGTCGAGCTCGCGCGTTCGTTCACGTAACCTACGTTTTCTCTCTCAGGATCGCTCGCAACACGAAGATCACGTTGGCCGGCCGCTCGCCGAGCCTGCGCATGAAATACGGAAACCACTCGCGGCCGAACGGCACGTAAATCCGCATGCGGTACCCGTCGGCGACGAACCTGGACTGCAGATCGCGACGGATGCCGTACAGCATCTGGAACTCATATTGATCGCGTGCGACGTTGCGCTCCGCGGCGTAGGCTTTGATCTCGTCCAGGAGCGCCACGTCATGCGTCGCAAAGGCCGGATAGGTGCCGTGGTCGAGCAGCAGCCGCATCTGTCGAAGGTAGGCCGCATCGACGTCCGCCTTCTGCTGGTAGGCGACTGATGCCGGTTCCTTGTAGGCCCCTTTCACCAGCCGGACGCGAGCGCCAAGCTCGTTCATTCGGCGCAGGTCGCGTTCGGTGCGATAGAGGTACGACTGCAGCACGACGCCGATGTTCCGGTAGTCGAGGTTCCACAACGTCTCGAATACCTCGAGCGTCACCTCCGTGTAATCCGACTGCTCCATGTCGATCCGCACGAAGAAGTCGTGATGGCGTGCGGGCTCGAGGATGCGCCGCATGTTGTCGACGCACGTGGCGCGGTCGATGGCGAGGCCGAGCTGCGACAGCTTCAGCGAGATGTTGCGCTCGATCTCGGCCGCCACGATGTCGTCGATCAGCCGGATGTACTCTCGCGTCGCCGCGGTTGCCTGGGCCGTGGTGGCGACGCTCTCGCCAAGGTAGTCGAGCGTCAGCAGGAGCCCCTTGGCCTGCAGCGCGCGCGCAGCCGCGATGGCATCTTCCACCTGCTCGCCGGCGATGAACCGGCGCGCGAAGCTGCGCGGCGTGGCCATGCCGTACGACGATGCCAGGTGCTTGAGGGTCGTGCTTCGCGACAGGAGGGTGAACATCGGCTCGACGAAGCCGCCTGCGTCAGTGCGTTCTGGAGGGTGACTTCAGCAGGTGCTCGAGCGACCGGGCGTAGTAGCGCAGCACGTTGCGGTTACGGACCCGTACGCGCCCGCGATTGACGACGAGGATTCCGCGTGCTTCCAGTGGTTCGAGCGCCGTGTCCACTGCCTCTTCGCCGCTGCGTACGCCCATGTTGGCGCCACAGGTTTCGAGCGTATCGATCAGCGTGTCGGCGCGCTGCTCCAGCTCGCGACGGGTAATCGACGGTCGCATAGCAGCCGCCACCACCGTCGTCGGCAGCACCTTGTAGAGGCGCCCGATCGTCTGCATGACCGCATGCGTCAGATCGAGCACGGCCCGGCGCGAGTTCGGATCCACTCCGGTCACGTCGATCGGCGTGCCGAACGTCACGAACGCGCGCGACCGGTATCCAACGGCGTAACGGACCATTTCCGCCAGCTCGTGACTGAACGGGCGCTGCGAGCGCTTCACGCCCTGTCGCGCCAGCACGTGATCTTCGAGCACCAGATCGTAGGAAACCGCAGTCGGTACGACCACGAGGCCCGGGTGATCGGACTGCAGCGCCGCGTGCATGAGGCCGGTCTTCGGGATCTTGAGCTCGCCGCTGTAACTGCGCCCGCCCTCGGGATAGAAGAAGAAGTCGTGTGAGCGCAGCTGCTCGGCCACGTACGCCTTCAGCGTGATCAGGTAGACCGGATCTTTGGTGTTGCGCCGGATCGGGATCGCCCCGGTGACGTGGCGATGGATGAGTCCGAGCGGACCGCCGAAGAGATTGATCCCTGCGGCGATGATCGGAGGCCGGATCCCGTTGTCGTCGAGGACCAGCGGCTCGACCAGGTAATCGGTGTGGCTCCGGTGATTCGATGCGTAGACGACGCGCCCGCCTCGTGTCGCAGCCTTGACCGGCTCGAACCGCTCGCCAATGCGTTCGACCTTGCGCAGGATCGGATACAGAGGGTGTTTGAGCGCGCGATATATGGAATATCGCTGCGTCGTCTTGAGCTCGTCGAGATAGGCTTCGATCCGCTCGCGCGCTGCTCGACCGCTCTCACCGTGGCCACCTTGCAGGTACCGAGCGACCTCTTCCCTGGAGAGCACGGCCCGTGTGATCTCGTCGATCATCAGCTGGAAGGCACTATATCAGCTAGACAGCCACCTCGCTACCCAGTTCCCGGCGGGTTGCCTACCGGCTCCCGAACGGCCCGATCTCCAGTTTCCCGCAGACGGCATCGCCGAACTCCCGCGTACCCGCCGTGCCACCGAGGTCGCGGGTGCGCACTTTTCCTTCGGAGAGCACGTTGCCAAGAGCGGTCATGATTCGGCTGGCCATCTCACCTTCACCGATGTGTCGCAGCATCAGTACTGCCGACAGCAGCAGGGCCGTCGGGTTTGCAAGGTTTTTGCCCGCGATGTCAGGCGCGCTGCCGTGGACGGCCTCGAAGACACCAATATCGGTGCCGAGGTTGGCGGCACCCACGACGCCGAGGCCGCCGACCAGACCGGCGCACAGGTCAGAAACGATGTCGCCGTACAGGTTCGGCAGCAGCAGGACGTCGAACTGCGTGGGGTTCAGCACGAGGTGCATACACACCGCGTCCACGATCCGCTCGTCACAGGTGATCTCCGGGTAACGACTGGCGATCTTCTGCACGCTCCTGAGGAACAGCCCATCGGCCATCTTCATGATGTTGGCTTTATGGATGGCCGTGACGCGCTTGCGCCCGTGCTTCCTGGCGTACTCGAAGGCGAAGGTCGCGATCCGTTCGGATGCTTCTTCGGTGATGATCTTCAGGCCCTCGACGACGCCGGGCACGACTTCGTGCTCGAGACCGGAGTAGAGGTCCTCGGTGTTCTCGCGCACGATCACGAGATCGACACCGCTATAGCGCGACGGCACCGAAGGAATATTCCAAACGGGCCGAAGGTTCGCGTAGAGCCCGAGCGCCTTCCGCAGCCCGACGTTCACGCTCGTGAAGCCACCGCCAACAGGTGTGGTCACCGGTCCTTTGAGGGCGACTTTGTTACGAATGATCGAGTCGATCAGCGCCGATGGCAGCGGGTCGCCGTGCTGCTCCACGGCAAGCACGCCGGCCGCGTGCAGATCCCAGTCGACCTGCAGCCCGGCGGTCTCGAGAATCTTGACGACGGCGTTGGTGACCTCGGGACCGATACCGTCACCGGGAATGAGGGTGATGGTGTGTTTCACGGTGAACCTTAGGTTTCTCTGGCTTCCCAGTAGAGAAGGACAAGGGCACCAATGATGTTCGCCATCATCAGCTGCGTCGAGAGTTGATGAAGCTCGTCAAATCGAACGCGCCGCGGGTCGTGTGCCGGTAAGCTCGAGGAGAGACCTCCGACCTCCTGTTGGATCGCATCGACTTCCGTCAGCACGACGAAACCTGAGTACAACGCGACCAGCAGCATCAGCGCGACAATTCCCGAACGCACCGCGAAACCGCGTGGCCTGGGCCCGAGCAGGGCCATTGCCGCCAGGGCGAGCAGTGCCAACGCCCCCGCGCCGTATGCAACGAAGTGAAAACGTGCGAGTACAGCGCCGAATACCGCACCGCCGAGGAGGCGGCCCGTGGTCGGTTCGGTCGCCTGGAGGACCTGAAACGTGGTCGGTGCGACGACGGCGCCCAGTATGACCATCCCGCCCAGCCACACAGCCAGCGCGAGGATGTAGACGTACCGCAGCGCGAGCACCCCGTCATTATAATGAGCACCTCGACTCTCGATGTTCCGACCGAGCCCTCCCGTCCTGACCAGTTCAGCGCGTCTCGTCGCGGTCGTGGTTCTGTTGTGCGTGCTGGCCCTCTCCCCGAGCGCGCAGACCGGTCCTACCGGCATGCGCGATCCGGCGTGGTCTCCCGATGGCAAGCGTCTGGCCGTCGTCATCCTCGATCGGCTCTGGGTGACAGCAGCGGATGGCCGCGATGGGCGTGAACTCACGAGACTGGCCGCTTCGGAACGCGAGCCGGCCTGGTCGTCCGATGGCAAGCGCATCGCGTTCGTGGCTGACCGTGGTGAGGGATTCGATCTCTATGTCGTCGAGTCGCGCGGCGGCGCGCCCGAGCGCGTGCTGCGACTTGATGGCGACGAACGCACTCCGTCATGGACACCCGAGGGTCGCATCGTGTTCGCGCATCGCGCTGCGG
Organism: Vicinamibacteria bacterium; assembly: GCA_025924295.1. Taxonomy (GTDB): domain Bacteria; phylum Acidobacteriota; class Vicinamibacteria; order Vicinamibacterales; family UBA2999; genus Gp6-AA40. Next base: position 8,001 of record JAICEG010000045.1, on the reverse strand, counting down.
ACGAGATGCAGTGGGATCTGTTCGTGGTCGACCCGTCGGGCCCGGAGTCGAAGCGTGTTGCGCAGCGGCTGACGCAGTCTCCCGACGACGAGTTGCACCCGCGGGTGTCACCCGATGGCCGGCGCATCGCCTTCACGTCGAATCGCAACAGCGACGATGGTGACTTCGACATCTGGATGATGCGTCTGTTCGATCCGGCGAGCGGCTCGAACACCGGACGAGGCCCCGCTGTTCGACTGGCGCGGCAGAGTGGCTACGATGGCTTCGCCGAGTGGTCCCCCGACGGAGCGCGCCTGGCCTACTACGCGGTCCGCGACGGCGTCGGATCGACGTGGGTCACCGCGGTGAATCCGCTGACCGATGGTGACGCGTTGTCACCCGGGCGTCCGGTGTCGCCGTCCATGCTGGTGTCGAGGCATGGAGGCACGCTGACCTGGTCACCCGACGGCCGTCTGCTGGCGATTGGCGAGATACCCGAGCCCGATCCTGGATACAACGGCAATCCGCGCCGCGACCTCGACGATCCTCCCGCGATCTTCAGCGACGGCCGCACGTACCGGTTGTGGATCGTCCCGGCTCCGCGTGCAGTGGACGAGGGTGCACGCGCGCTTGCAGCGCCGTCGCCGCAGACGACGGCTCCCTACAAGCGTGCATTCGACAGCGTGTGGATGACGCTCAAGCGTGTCTATTACCAGTCGGGTGAAAGCGCGCGGGCGTGGGATCGCCTTCGTGCCGAACTCGAGCCGCGCGCAGAGCAGGCTCGATCCGAAGGCGCCTTCGAGGACGTCGTCGATCAGATGGTGGCGCGGCAGCCGCTGGTGAAACCGCGCGTCACCTCGTCGCGTGCTGTTGTCGTCTCTGCCCATCCACTCGCGTCGGAGGCGGGGCGGGCCATCCTCGCGCGCGGTGGAAACGTCGTGGACGCGGCGATCGCGGTGTCCTTCGTGCTGGGTGTCGTGGAACCCGATGCGTCGGGCATTGGTGGCGATGGTCAGGCGGTGTTGTTCCTGAACGGAATGCCCGAGCCGTCGGTGATCGACTTCAAAGACCAGACGCCAGGCGCCGCAACGCTCGACAACCCGCGCATCTTCAGGGGCGCACGACTTGTCGGTGATGGTCCACTGGCTGCCAACATTCCCGGCGTCGTGGCAGGGATGGAATATCTCCATTCGAAGTATGGCAGCGGACGGATCTCGTGGTCCGAGCTGATTGCCCCGGCCATTGGGTACGCGGAACAGGGGTTCGTACTCGATCAGACGTTGCCCTCGAGCATCGCGGAGGGGCGGCAGTACTTCCAGAAGTACAGCGCATCGGCGCGGATCTATCTGCCGCAAGGACGGATACCGAGGGCCGGGGAACGTTTTTTCAATCGCGATTACGCGGCCACGCTTCGCACGATTGCGTCTGAGGGCGCCGAATCGTTCTATCGCGGCTCAGTGGCACGCAGGATTGCGGCCGACATGCAGGCCAACGATGGTCTCATCACGTACGATGACCTGGCTCAATATCGCGCCATCGAGCGCAAGCCGGTCAAGGCGCACTACCGCGGACATCTTCTTTTCACGGGCGGACCTCCTGTGGGTGCGGGAGTGTCGCTGCTCGAGGCATTCCAGGTGCTGGCCAACTACAAGCCGGGGGCCACCGTCGCCCCCTCGGCGAACGCCGACTATTGGCATTACCTGATCGAATCCTGGAAGATGCGCGACCGGGTTGCCCGTATTGCCGATCCGGCGCAGTGGCCCGTCGATTTCGAGGAGCATCTCGATGAAGGGCACGCTGCCGGCCTGTTCAACCGGATCGATCCGCGCGTCGCGCAGCTCTTCCCGGAGGATTCGGACGAGATCGGTGGCGGCCCCGAGCGGATCGGCAGCGGCACGAGCGGTTTTGTCGTCGCCGACGTCGAAGGGAACGTCATCGCGGTCACGCAGACGCTCAGCACGTGGGGAGGATCCTTTTACGTTTCGCGCGGCCTCGGGTTCCTCTACAACAACCATCTCCGATCGAATCGGACTGCGCACGGCGCGTACGGACAGCTGAAACCGCTGACGCGATCCAACACCGCCAACGTTCCGATGGTCGTCTTCAAGGACAGCGGCGGCACCCTCACGCCGCGGCTCGCCGTCGCCTCCGCCGGGAATGCCTGGATTCCCGCATCCACGTATTCCATCGTGACGGGTGTGATCGATGGCGGGATGTCAATGCAGCAGGCGATTGAAGCGCCGCGCTTCCTGGTCACTCGAGATCCGACTGACCTGACCGGCCGCGGTGCGAGAGTGGAGATCGAAGATCGATTCCCACGATCTGTGCTTCAGGATCTCGCAGCGCGGGGCCACCGGTTCCAGAAGATCGGACGGAAGGGAGAACTGCGCTACGGGTTCGCCTCTGGAGTGCTGATCGACGAAGACCGTGGTCTGGTCGAAGGTGGTGCCGACCCGCGGCGGTCGCACACTGCCTCGGGTCTCGACGCGGGATCGACGTCGAGCGAGCAACCTTAAGACCGCGGGAATCCCTCTGCCTGCGTGATTCTGCGCGCCTGCCACAGGTGCCGGCGCTCGTGCGCCGCCATCGTTGCGAACGCCGAGCCGAGCGGGATCCTGATCCATGAAGCCAGCGGCGATCGCACGCACGATCGCGAGAGATCGATCCCGTTGGCCTGACGCAGCCGATCGATGTATTGCACCTGATAGGCGCGGAACCCGGCCAGCGTTTCCCGCTTGGGCCGCTGCGGTCCAGGCTGCTTGTCGTCCGAGGCGCGCAGCCGCAGCCGGGCCGGCGGTTCCATCAGACGCGAGAACACGCGCCCGATCAGGGTGTAGTGAAACGGACCCTCTGCGTACGCGCCGTGCCTGATCGCGTCGGCAATGCCCTCATCGATCGCCGGCAGGTAGGAGCGGGCGGTCGCGTTCATGTGCTCGAGACACTCCGCGATCGACCACAGGTTCGGGGCAGGCTTCCAGGTGAACTGTGCTTCGTCGAGCGGCGTCACGAGGGCATCAGCATCGGCAGAAATCTGCTCGAACTGCTGACGGAACTCGTCGACCTCGCGGGCGAGCGCCAGAGGACCTTGATTGGCCATCGATCTCGCAGATTCTAACAAGACCGCTACAGATGAGTTGCATCGTTTGCACTGAATCAAACGAGCTGCACGTTTTGGGCAATTGCGTTCCGCTATAATCCGCCGTCGTCCGGCAGAGTTGCCTGACAGGGGGGATGATGGCGAGCGATCGCGCAAGCGTTGCAGGCGCTGGGGAAACCCAGGCGCGCATGACCCGCCAGCAGGTTCTCGAGTTGTTCAAGCGCCGAGAGAACGCCTACGAAGATCTCGACGCGGCTGCATTGGCGAGAGACTACGTCGATGATGCCGTGATCGAAAGCCCCGCGGCCGGTGTGCACCAGGGCCGTGAGGCGGCGGAGCGGGCGCTGCAGGCCGTATTCACCGCCTTCCTGGATCTGACGGTCACGATCGAGCACCTCATCATCGACGGTGACAACGTGGCGAGCGTCCTCACGCTGGAGGGCACGCACATCGGCGATTTCCTCGGTCTTCCCCCGACGGGGAAGCGGTTCCAGATGCCAGCGGTCTTCTTCTACCAGCTCGAGGATGGCAAGATCATGCGTGAGCGGCGAATCTACGATTTCACCGGCCTCCTCCTGCAGATCGGCGTTCTCAAGGCCAAGCCCGCGTAACTCGTAACCGAGACGTTCGTAGTCTCCGGCTGCAGCCGGGCCCTGAAGCAATTCGTAGTGTCGGCTTTAGCGCACCCGGCTGCCTCGAGCCAGCGAGTTGTTCCCGGGACTGTCTCTGAACCATACTCAGATCTCCGCCGGTTGTTACTCATCCGCGGTCTCACAGAGGCACGTCTCGCGTGATTTCCACACAAAATCTTCGAACGGTGGTGCTGGCTGCCACCGCGTGCGTCATCCTTCCGGTTGCGGCTCGCGCGCAGATCCGCCCGTCGCTGCCGCCAGACAGCCCCTTTGCGGGCGGCGTCCCGCAAAGCATGGCGACGACCGACACGATCTCGCTGTCGATCCTGGACGTGATCAAACGCGCGCTCGATCACAACCTCGGCGTGCTCCTCGCCGAAGAAGGTGCGACTGGTGCGAGAGGAGCTCGCACGGTTGCCTTGAGCGAAATGCTCCCGCATGTCAGCGGCAGCGTCTCAGAGGCGAGGCGGAAGTCGAACCTGGAGGCGTTCGGCTTCCCGCTGCGAGAGGAGTTCCCGCGCATTGTCGGTCCGTTCAATGTCTTCGACGCGCGGGTGTTCCTCTCGCAGGTCGTGATCGACATGAGCGCCGTCAACGGTCTTCGCGCCGCTGATCACTCGCTGCTGGCGGCGCGGCACTCGTCCCGAAGCGCACGCGACACGGTGGTGCTGGTGGCGGCGAACCTCTACCTGCAGACACTGGCGACGGGCGCGCGCGCAGAGACGGCACGCGCTCAACTCGAAACGGCGACGACGCTGCATCAGCAGGCGATCAGCCTGCGGGCAGGAGGGCTGGTCGCTGGCATCGACGTCGTGCGCGCCGAAGTCAGGCTGAGCACCGAGCGTCAGCGCGTCACCCTGTCAGAGAACGATTACGAGAAGTCCAAGCTGCAACTCGCGCGCGTGATTGGCCTGCCCCCTGGCCAGTCATTCACCTTGAGCCAGGACCTCCCGTTCGTTCCGGTCCCCGAGATGACGCTCGAACAGGCGCTCGAGCGTGCGTATCGCGAGCGGCCGGACTACCTGGCAGCGCTCGAACGCGTGCAAGCGGCAGAAGCCGCCCGCAAGGCGATCCAGGGAGAAGCGCTCCCCTCGATCCGCGTCAACGCCGACTATGGTGCGATCGGGCTTCAGGCCGGCAGTGCCCTGCCGACGTTCAACATCGTGGGCGAGATTGACGTTCCGATCTTCGAGGGTGGCCGGGTGCAAGGTCGCCTGGCGCAGGCCGATGCCGATCTGCGAGCGCGGCGCGCGGAAGCGGCTGATGCCCGCGCGGAGATCTACTACGACGTGCGCACCGCCTTTCTCGATCTCGAGGCAACCGAAGAAGCACTGCAGACGGCAACGCGCGGACGAGAGCTGGCCAACCTGCAGCTGACCCAGTCGCGCGACCGATTCGCGGCGGGCGTGGCATCCAACATCGAGGTCGTGGAGTCACAGGAGGCGGTCGCGCAAGCCAGCGAGCAGTACATCGCCGCCCTCTACGGCTTCCACGTCTCTAAGGCGGTGCTCGCGCGATCCCTCGGAACGGCCGAAGAGGCTGTGGCCAAGTACCTCGGAGGCTCGGTAAGCAAATGACCACCACGCGTGTTCGGATTCTCGCCGGTGTTGTTGTGCTCGTCGCCGTCGGTGTCGGTATCTGGTGGTGGATCGCGTCGGGACGCGAGTCGACCGACGATGCGCAGGTCGACGCACATATCACGCCGATCGCGGCGCGCGTCGGGGGGACGGTGATCAAGGTTCCGGTCGAGGCCAACCAGGAGGTCGAAGCGGGCACCATCCTCGTGGAGATCGACAAACGGGACTACGAGATCGCTCTCGAGCGCGCGCGTGCCGAGCTCGCCGATGCCGAAGCGGCGGCGCTGGCCGCGCAGGCCGGCGTTCCGATCACATCGACGACGGCTTCCAGCAACGAAGTGAACGCGCGCGGCGGCGTGGAACAGGCCGACGTCTCGTACCTCGAGGCGCAGCAGGGAGTAGAGGTCGCCCGAACGCGACTGGTCACCGCGCAGGCGCGGCAGCGTGAAGCGGCAGCCAATGCGACCAAGGTAGGGCGTGACGTCGAACGATTGAAGCCGCTGCTCGCCAAGGACGAGATCGCCCAGCAGCAGTTCGACGCCGCCGTTGCGACCGCCACGGCGGGCGCTGCGGCCGTCGATTCCGCTGAGGCGCAGGTGCAGGAAGCGGAGCTCGGAATCCGCGTGGCCGAAAGTCGCCTCGCGCAGGCGAACGTCGGTAAGCAGCGAGCGTCGGCGGAGCTTCGTACCGCACAGACGGCTCCGTCACAGATCGCCGCGTCGCGTGCGCGTGCTGCGGCGGCGGACGCCAAGGTGCGTCAGAACATGGCGATCGTGAAGCAGGCGGAGCTGAATCTCGAATACGCAACCGTCAAGGCTCCGGTGAAAGGCATCGTCAGCCGGAAGAGCGTGGAGATGGGACAGGTGATTCAGGCGGGGCAGCCGCTGATGACCGTGATACCACTCGACCGCGTCTGGGTGACGGCGAACTTCAAGGAGACGCAACTCGAACACATGCGCCCAGGCCAGTCGGTGACGATCGAGGTCGACGCGTACGGTGGACGTGAGTTTTCCGGGAGAGTGGAGAGCCTGGCTGCGGCGACGGGTTCCCGTTTCAGCCTGCTGCCACCCGACAATGCAACCGGCAACTACGTAAAGGTCGTCCAGCGTGTGCCGGTCCGGATCCTGCTCGACGAAGGACAGGATCCCGAACATCTGTTGCGTCCGGGAATGTCAGTGGTTCCGACTGTCTACACGCGGTAGTTCCGAATTCGACTCTCCACTCCGAGTTCGGGGTTACGCAAGCACGTGACACAGAAACAGATCAATCCCTGGCTCATCACGATCGCGGTGATGTTCGCCACCTTCATGGAGGTGCTCGACACCACCGTCGTCAACGTATCGCTGCCGCACATCGCCAGCACCCTCTCGTCGACGACGGATGACGCGACATGGGCGCTGACGTCGTATCTCGTCGCCAACGCCATCATTCTGCCGATGACCGGCTGGCTCGCCGGCCGGTTCGGCCGCAAACGTCTGCTGATGTGGTCGACGGCTGGTTTCACCGTGGCGTCGTTTCTGTGTGGAGCGGCTCCCAACCTGGCGTCGCTCGTGATCTTCCGCATCATCCAGGGCGCAACCGGCGGCGCGCTCCAGCCGCTCTCACAGGCCGTGTTGCTCGAGTCGTTCAAGCCGGAAGAACGCGGCCGGGCGATGGGCTTCTGGGGTCTCGGCATCGTCGTGGCGCCGATCTTCGGGCCAGTATTCGGCGGTTGGGTGACTGAAAACTACAGCTGGCGCTGGGTCTTCTACATCAACCTGCCGGTCGGCATCGTGTCGCTCATCATGACCCAGCTGTACGTCTTCGATCCGCCGTACTTGCAGCGCGAGTCGAAGGGCATCGACTACTGGGGCATGGGCATGCTGGTGGTTGGTATCGGTGCGCTGCAGTTCGTGCTCGACAAGGGCCAGCAGGAGGACTGGTTCGCATCAACGATGATCAGGACGCTGGCCATCGTCTCGGCCGTCGGCCTGATCGCGCTCATCGTGCAGCAGTTGCGATCGAAGGAGCCGATCATCGACCTTCACCTGTTCACCGATCGCAGCTACTCGGTCGGCGTGTTCCTGATGACGGTGCTCGGCTTTGCCCTGTACGGGAGCCTCGTGCTGCTGCCGATCATGCTGCAGACGCTGTTTGGCTATCCCTCGCTCGAAGCAGGAGAGGCGATGGCGCCGCGTGGCATCGGCTCGCTCTTCATGATGCCGCTCGTCGGGATGCTCACGTCGAAGGTCGATGCGCGAAAGCTGCTGGCGCTCGGCTTGTTCATCGGCGGCGTGACGATGATCTGGCTCGGCCAGCTGAATCTCGAGGCGGGCTATTGGGACATCTTCTGGCCGCAGCTCCTGCAGGGTGCGGGGCTGGCGCTCCTGTTCGTGCCGCTGACGACCGTCTCGATGGCGACGATCGCGCCGCAGCGCATGGGGTACGCAACCAGCCTGTTCAATCTGATGCGGAACATCGGAGGCGGCATCGGAATCGCCGTGACCGGCACCATGCTGGCGCGACAGCGCCAGGCGAACGGTGCGCTGCTCGGTGAGCACGTCAGCGTCTTCGATCCGACGACGACCACCGTGCTCGAGCAGCTCAAAGCCGGCTTCATGGCTGCTGGCTCCGATGTCGTCAGCGCCACCAACCAGGCCTATGTCGCGCTCTACGGGATGATCCAGCGGCAGGCAGCCATGGTGGCGTTCGTGGGCATCTTCAGGCTGCTCGGCAT
>JAICEG010000044.1 GCA_025924295.1 Vicinamibacteria bacterium | reverse complement strand
CATCTGAAGTTCCACATCGATTCCCTCTACCCCTTGCTCTACCGGCTCGAGGAGCGCGGCTGGATCAAGGGCACCTGGGTGGAGAAACCCGACGAACGGCGCCGCCGGTTCTACAAGGTGACACCGGAAGGGCGACGCGTCCTGGCCCAGCAGCGGAAGACCTGGCTGGCCTTTGTCGAAGCCGTTCGGCGTGTGACGGGAGATGAAAATGCCTGAGCATTCCTCGGGGTCACGTCCACCGGCGTTGCGGCGTGACTGGGCACCACACGTCCGCCCGCGATTGTCGGCGCTGCGTCTGTCGCCGGCGCGCGAGCACGAGATCGTCGAAGAGCTCTCGCAGCATCTGGAGGACCGCTGGCGGGAACTGGTGGCGGGCGGGACGCCGGAAGACGAGGCCACGCGCCTGGCGCTTGCTGAATTCAGGGAGGGGAACCTGCTGGCGCGGTACATGGCGCCGTTGAAGCAGGCGCAGATACCGGCCGTCATCACGCCCGGCGCCTCGGCCGGGCATGGTCTCCGCGGTGTGTGGCAAGACCTGCGGTATGCGATGCGCATGTTCGGGCGGCAACCCACCTTCAGTCTCACGGCCATCCTGACGCTTGCCCTCGGGATTGGCGCGACGACAGCCATGTTCAGCGTGGTCAACGGAGTCGTGATCAAGCCGCTTCCCTATCCCGAATCCGAGAACGTCATGACGGTTGGCGTCTCCGCGGTATTTGGAACCCAGCGTACGCCCGGCTTCCCGCTGGCACCGCGGATGTTCGCGTCGTACGCGGCGGACGGTCGCTCGTTCCAGGAGTTCGGTCTGTTCACAGGGGCCGAGGTGACCGTGACCGGCTCCGGGAATCCGGAACGCACGGACGCGCTGCAGGTCACGCGAGGGATCCTGACGACCCTTGGCGTCCAGCCCGCGCTCGGCCGATGGTTCTCGCTCGACGACCATCGGCCTGGCACCGAGGACACGGTGATCTTGAGCCACGGCTACTGGCAGCGGCGGTTTGGCGGCGATCGGGAAGTCATCGGGCGCGTGTTGACGATCGACGCCAGGCCGCGCGCTGTGATCGGCGTCATGCCCGTGAGTTTCTCCATCCGGGAAATCGCCGCCGATCTGATTCTTCCTTTGCGCTTCGATCCCGTGCACCTCGAACCGGGCCTGCTGCCCCCCGGTTTTTGTTGCAGGGGGATTGCACGGCTCAAGCCGGGAGCAACGCCGGCTCAGGCCAACGCCGATGTCGGCCGGATGGTCGAAGCCTGGAAACGAGTGGAGAATCGACCCCAGCTGGAAGACCTCCAGCTTGGTCCGGCTGTGCGCGCGCTCAAGGACGATGTGGTGGGTGACGTGGGGCGCGTGTTATGGGTCCTGCTGGGAAGCATCAGCATCCTGCTGGTGATCGCCTGTGCCAATGTCGCCAACCTCCTGCTCGTGCGGGCGGAGGGCCGTGGACAGGAACTGGCGTTGCGCACGGCACTGGGCGCCGGATGGCGGCAGCTTGCGCGATTGTTGATGGTCGAGAGTCTGTTGCTCGGCCTGCTCGGCGGCGTGATCGGTCTGGGGCTGGCCTACGGCGGTCTGCGCGTGCTGGTCGCTCTGGCACCGGCCAACCTGCCGCGACTGAACGAGATCACGATCGACGGTGCGGTACTCGGCTTCGCCGTCGCGGCGTCGATCGCGTCGGGATTGCTCTTCGGGCTGATTCCGATCGCGAGGATCGTGAAGTCGAAATCCCCGCTCAGTCTCGCGGAGTCGGTTCGAAGCGGTGGCGGACGATCGGCAAGCACCGGGAGGAACCAGCACCGTTCTCAGAACACGCTGGTGGTCGTGCAGGTCGCGTTGGCGCTGGTGCTGTTGATCAGCTCCGGCCTGATGATCCGCACCTTTCAGAACCTGCGGAACGTACAACCCGGGTTCACCGATCCGGCGACCATCCAATCCGTGCGCATCGCCCTGTCCGCCGTCGATGTCCCGGAACCCGAGCGCCTCACGCGCGTGCAGCAGGACATTCTCGACCGTCTGGCGACGATTCCGGGAGTGACCTCTGCGGCGTTCATCGATGCACTACCCATGGAGCAGAACAGGCTGAACGCCATTGTTGCCGCAGAGGGTCAGGATTACGGGCCGAAGGGAATCCCGCCGACCCGAACGATCAAGATGATTTCACCTGGAGCGCTGCAGACGTTGGGGACTGCGTTGCTCGTAGGGCGTGACTTCACCTGGGAGGAGATCCACAACCAGCGAAACGTGGCCATGGTGTCGGAGAGTTTCGCGCGGGGAGAGTGGAGCACCGTCGAGGGCGCCATTGGAAAGCGCGTGCTGGTGGGCACCAGCCAGACATGGCAAGAGGTGATTGGTGTCGTCGCGGATGTATACGATGCCGGCGCCGATCAGCCTGTCCCGCTCATGATCTACTGGCCGGCGCGCTTACAGGACTTTGTCGCCGGGCCGCTGTTACGACGCTCGGTGAACTTCGTGTTGCGCAGCGAGAGAACGGGGACCGAGCCGTTTGTTCAGGAGATTCGGCACGCCGTGACGGAGGTGATGCCGAATCTGCCGGTCTTCCAGGTTCGCACCCTTCGTGAGGTGTACGACCAATCGATGGCGCCAACCGCATTTTCCCTGGTCCTTCTGGGGATCGCGGGCGCGATGGCGCTGCTGCTCGGGATCGTGGGCATATATGGCGTGCTCGCGTATGCCGTGATGCAGCGCCAGCGGGAAGTCGGAATCCGGCTCGCACTGGGCGCACGGCCCGGCAGCGTGACGAGGATGTTCGTGTATCGGGGGATGATGCTCTCCGGCATCGGGATCGCGAGCGGGGTGGCTGTGGCAGCTGCCATCACGCGATGGATGTCAGCGCTGCTGTTTGGCGTCACGCCGGTCGATGCCGCCACGTTTGCGGCCGCGGCGAGTGCGCTGGTGCTCGCCACGCTTGCGGCCAGCTACTTCCCCGCTCGGCGCGCTGCCGCTGTCGATCCTGTACACACGCTGACAGCGCAGTAGGAGTTGGCGGTCGCAGCTGAAACGTCAGCCCGTATTTCGCATCCCCGCCGCGATGCCGTTGACCGTCACGACGAACGCGTCGTGCAGCCGCGGGTCGTGGTCTCCCTGCCGAAGTCGCCGGACGACCTCGATCTGCACCAGGTTGATCGGATCCACGTAGGGATTGCGCACGTCGATCGAGCGCCGCAGGACGGGATTGCTCTCGAGGAGATGCTGATGGCCGGTCACCTTGAGCAGCGCCGCCGCGGCGCGTGACAGCCGATCGCGAAACGCTTCGCCCAGGGGCCGCAGCGAATCCGGCACGAGTTGCCGGTCGTATTCGGCGGCAATGCGCGCATCGGCCTTGGCCAGCACCATCTCGAACAAGTCGAGCGCCGACCGGAAGTGCGGCCACTCCCGGTACATCGCCTGGAGCTCGTCGATCTCGCCGCGATCGATCGCCCGCTCGAGGGCCTCGTCCAGGCCAAGCCACGATGCCAGCAGCAGGCGCGTCTGCGTCCACGCGAACTGCCAGGGAATGGCGCGCAGGCCGGCGAGGCCGGCCCCTGCCTGACGGCGAGCCGGACGGCTCCCGATGTTGATCTCCTCGAGCTCGGCCTGCGGTGTCGACGAACGGAAGTAATCCGGGAACGTCGGTTCGTCTGCAACGAAATGTCGATACGACGAGCAGGCATCACTCGACAGCCGCTCCATGCAGTCGCGCCAGCCGTCGCGAGGTGCGCCACCGGGAACCAGCCACGATTCGAGCGTGCCGCTCGTGTAGATTTCCAACGTCCGTAGCGCGATCTCGGGAAGCCCGAACAGTGCCTGGATCATCTCCCCCTGTTCGGTCACGCGCAGCCGGCCGTCGACCGTACCCGATGGCTGCGACTGCAGCGCGAGGTAGGTCGGCCCGCCGCCGCGGCCGACGCTGCCGCCGCGCCCGTGAAAGAGCAGCGGCCGCACACCGTGACGGCGGCACGCCTCGACAATGGCTTCCTGGGCTTTGAAGAGCTCCCACCCGGCACTGAGCCGGCCGACATCCTTCGCCGAGTCGGAATAGCCCACCATCACTTCCTGCAGTCCGTTGATCCGTGCGCGGTACCACGGGATCGCGAGGAGGGCATCGAGGATGTGCCGTGCTCGACGGAGATCTGCCGCCGTCTCCAGCAGCGGCACGACGCGCAGCGGCCGCTCGACGCCCATCTCTTTCTGCAGCAATTCGACGATGAGCACGTCCGACGCCTGACGCGTCATCGTGACGATGTAGCTGCCGAGCGATTCGTACGCTGTGCGCGCGATGGTGCGAAACGTCTCGAGCACGTCGCGAACGTCGGGAGACGGACTGAGGCCGGGCGGAATGAGCGGGCGCGGGTTCTGGAGCTCGCGCGCGAGGAACTCGAGGCGCGCCGGCTCGTCCCACTCCGCGTACGAGCCGAGACCGAGGGCGCGCGTGATCGCGTCGATCGCTTCGGTGTGTCGATCGGAGGCTTGACGGATGTCGAGTTGTGCGAGCGTGACGCCAAAGACGGCGACGCGTCGCAGGACGTCGGTCAAGCGGCCGCCAGCAATCAGCTCGTGGCCGGTTTCGACAAGCGAGGCGTGGCACAACTGCAACGGCTCGGCCAGTCCGGCGCGCTCGAAAATGACATCGGATCCCGGCTCGTCGCTTCCAGCATCCGAATCAAGTGTCTTCTCGATCCATGCGCGAGTGGCCACGAGCCGTGTGCGCACGCCCCGAAGCAATTCGCGATACGGTTCCCGTGCGTCACCGGCTCGCGCGCGCAGCGCAGCCGTCGCGTCGTTCATGGAGAGCTCGTCGCGCAGCGCCTCGATCTCTTTCAGATAGAGATCGGCAGCCATCCACCTGGCCAGCAGCGTCGCGCGCCGCGTGACGTCAGGGGTGACGTTCGGGTTGCCATCGCGATCCCCGCCCATCCACGATCCGAACCGCACCGGTGACACATGGAGCGGCAGCGCGCTGCCGGTGACCGACACCAGCGCGCGATCGACGCTGCGGAAAAAGCGGGGCACCGCGTGCCACAGGCTCTGTTCGAAGACGATGAGGCCGCTCTTCACCTCGTCGATCGGGGTGAGCCGCTGATGACGCACTTCATCCGTCTTCCAGGCTGCCAGAATCTCGCGCCGGAGTGCGGCCTGCAGTTCGGTTCGCTCGGGGACGGTGAGGTCTGGCCGGTCGCCTTCGGCCAGCAGCTGGGCGACCCGGTTGTGCTTGTGGATCAACGTCCGTCGCGACACCTCGGTGGGGTGGGCGGTGAGCACGAGCTCGACCTGCAGCGAGCAGACGGCCTGATGCAGGTCCGCCGGCGAGATGCCGCGCCGCACCAGCCGCGCGAAGGTCTCCTCCGAGGAGCCGCGCTGTGGTGGCGACGAGGGATCGCGGAGATACGCGCGTCGCCGGCGAATGCGATGATGCTGTTCGGCGACGTTGGCAAGATTCAGGAAGTGCGTGAACGCGCGCGCGAGCGGGATCGCCGCCGCGACTGGCAGCTGTTCGAGCTCGGTGGCGAGCGCCCGGAAGTCGCGATCGGCACGCGCCCGCGATGTCTTGGCGACCCGCCGCACGTGCTCGACGGCGTCGAGGAGTTGTGCGCCTTCGGTGGCGCGCAGCGTCTCACCCAGCAGTTCGCCGAGAAGCCGGACATCCTGTCGCAGTGGTTTGTGCGGATCGGTCTCCATGGCCGCGAGTTCCAGCATAGAAGAAGTGGCGCGTTCACGTGCCTGACATTTCTGTAGAACCTGATCGTTGATTCCGACAATTCTGCGCGTAGCCGGGGAGTCGAATCGGGATCAACAATACCGATGAGGATCAGGGCAGAGGCCGCGACGCCTCCCGGCATCGATCATCTGACGCAGCTGCGTCGCTTTTCCAGGAACTCAGGCGTCCATGGCCATACACGTCGCCCTCCACCACAAGACGCACTATCACTACGACCGTCGAGTCGCGCTCGCGCCGCACGTCGTCCGCCTGCGTCCCGCGCCTCACTGTCGTACGCCGGTGCTGAGTTACTCGCTCAACCTCGCGCCCAAGCCGCACTTCATCAACTGGCAGCAGGATCCGCACAGCAACTACCTCGCGCGCGTCGTCTTTCCGGAGAAGACGACGGAGTTGCTGGTCGAGGTCGATCTGGTTGCCGAGATGTCGGTCTTCAACCCGTTCGATTTCTTCCTCGAGCCGGCTGCCGAGCAGTTCCCGTTTTCGTACGAGCCGTGGCTGGCCAAGGACCTCGCGCCATTTCTCGAGGTCAGTCCTGACGGCGGCCAACTCGCCGGCTTCATCAGCACCATCGATCGCCGGCCGCAACGCACCGTCGACTTTCTGGTTGATGTGAACTATCGGCTCTCGAAAGAGATCGCGTACGTGATCCGGCTCGAACCCGGTGTGCAGACTCCTGACGAGACACTGCAGCTTCGCCGCGGGTCGTGTCGCGATTCGGGCTGGTTGCTGGTCCAGATCCTCCGGCGCCTCGGGCTTGCGGCGCGCTTTGTGTCCGGCTACCTGATTCAGTTGACTCCTGACGTGAAGTCGCTCGACGGGCCATCAGGCGCGTCCGCCGACTTCACGGATCTCCATGCCTGGGCCGAGGTGTTTCTGCCTGGCGCCGGCTGGGTCGGGCTCGATCCGACGTCAGGCCTGCTGGCGGGTGAAGGACACCTGCCGCTCGCCGCGACTCCCGAACCGTTCAGTGCGGCACCGGTGACAGGTGCGCTCGACGAGTGCGAAGCCACGCTCGAGCATGAAATGCACGTGCGGCGGATTCACGAATCGCCGCGTGTCACCAAGCCGTATACCGAGGATCAGTGGTCGGAGATCGACGCGCTCGGCCACCGGATCGATCGTGACCTGCGCTCCGCGGATGTCAGGCTGACGATGGGCGGCGAGCCGACGTTCGTGTCGATCGACGACATCGACGCTCCCGAGTGGAACGTGGCGGCGCTGGGGCGGCACAAACGCGAGCGTGCCGGTGAGCTGGTGCGTCGCCTCAAGAAGCACTTCGCCGCTGGTGGAGTTCTCCACTGTGGTCAGGGCAAGTGGTACCCGGGGGAATCATTGCCGCGATGGGCGCTCGGCTGCTGGTGGAGACATGACGGTGTGCCGATCTGGAATGAGGAGTGCCTGCTCGCCGATGACAGCAGGGACTACGGCTACACGATCGAGCATGCCCATCGCTTCATCGGCTCGCTTGCCACTCGGCTCGAGGTCGATCCTGCGTATGCCATCGCGGCCTACGAGGACGTGTGGTACTACATGTGGCGCGAGCGTCGGCTCCCGGTCAACGTCGATCCGCTGACGTCACAGCTGTCCGATGAAGAGACGCGCGCGCGCCTGGCGCGCGTGTTCGAGCAGGGGCTCGATCGCGTGGTCGGCTACGCGCTGCCATTGCGACGGCAGTGGACGTCGAATCCCGGCTGGCATTGGGAGAGCGGTCGCTGGCTTCTGCGGCCCGAGCATCTCTTCCTGATTCCAGGCGATTCCGCGATGGGTTACCGGCTGCCGCTCGATTCGCTCCCGTGGGTGACGGAAACCGATTACCCGTACATCTACGAGCAGGATCTGCATGTCGAACGGCCACCGCTGCCGCAACGGCAGATCTACGTCGAGCGCAGCGCCCGCCTCCAGGCCGACCCACGTAGTGTCCGGCTTCAGCCGGACCCGCGTAGTGTCGGCCTTCAGCCGGACCGCGACGCACCGCGGCGAGGCGAGTCGGATCCGAATGTCATCCGGACCGCGATCTGTGTCGAGCCGCGGGACGGACGGCTCCATGTGTTCATGCCGCCGGTGAGTCGAACGGAGGATTACCTGGATTTGCTCACCGCCATCGAGGCGACCGCGGCGGAGCTGGGAACACCGGTCATCATCGAAGGAGAGCAGCCGCCAGCCGATCCGAGGTTGAACTCCTTTTCCGTGACACCCGATCCCGGCGTGATCGAGGTCAACCTGCATCCAGCCCACGGCTGGACCGACCTCGTGACCGCGACCACGACGCTGTACGAGGAGGCCCGCCAGTCGCGACTCGGGACCGAGAAGTTCATGCTCGACGGCCGTCATACCGGCACGGGCGGCGGCAATCACATCGTCGTCGGCGGACCGACCCCAGGTGAGAGCCCGTTGCTGCGCAGGCCCGATCTTCTGCGCAGCCTCGTGGGCTACTGGCACAATCATCCGTCGCTGTCGTACCTGTTCTCTGGCCTGTTCATCGGGCCGACGAGCCAGCATCCCAGGGTCGACGAAGCACGCAACGACGCGCTCCACGAGCTGGAGGTCGCGTTCACGCAGATCGATCGCGATGGCACCAGTCCGCCGTGGCTGGTCGATCGCGTGTTTCGAAACGTGCTGGTCGACGTGACTGGGAACACGCATCGCGCCGAGTTCTGCATCGACAAGCTCTACGCGCCCGAGACGAGCAGCGGCCGGCGCGGGCTGGTCGAGCTCCGTGCGTTCGAGATGCCGCCGCATGCGCGCATGAGCCTTGCGCAACAGCTGCTCTTGCGCTCGTTGATTGCGACGTTCTGGAAAGAGCCGTATCGTCACACGCTGGTGCGCTGGGGAACCGAACTGCACGATCGGTTCATGCTGCCGCACTTCGTCGCGCAGGATTTTCACGACGTGATTGACGATCTGCAGCGGGCCGGCTATCCCTTCCAGGAAGACTGGTTCGCGCCGCACGTCGAGTTCCGCTTTCCCCTCTATGGCGCCGTCGCCGCGCGCGGCGTGCGGCTGGAATTGCGCCAGGCGCTGGAACCGTGGCACGTGATGGGTGAAGAACCGGGAGGAGGCGGAACGGTCCGATACGTGGATTCGTCCGTCGAGCGCGTGCAGGTGAAGATCAACGGCCTGATCAACTCGCGGCACGCCGTATCCTGCAACGGGCGTCGTGTGCCGCTGCACCCGACGGGAACGCCGGGCGAGTTCGTGGCCGGCGTACGGTATCGGGCATGGCAGCCAGCGAGTGCGCTGCATCCGACCATCCCGGTCCACGCGCCACTCGTGTTCGATGTCGTAGACGCCTGGAACCAGCACGCGATCGCCGGGTGCGTTTATCATGTAGCGCATCCTGGGGGACGAAACTTCGAGCGGTTTCCCGTCAACGCCTATGAAGCCGAGAGCCGTCGCCTGTCGCGGTTCACGAGCGGGGGGCACACGCCAGGGTCTGCTGTCGTCCCGGCCGAAGAGCGAAATCCTGACTTCCCGTTCACGCTCGATCTGCGACGTCCCGCGAGGCACACGGTGATGGCCACCGACGAGGCCGCCCTTCTGTAATGGAGTCGTTGACCCATCCCCCGGGGTCCACGGCACCCTGGCAACTCCTTGCTGGCTACCAGCCGCGCGGCCACGTGCACGACGAGCTCGTGGCGCCTGGCGGCGAACTCAGGCCCCACTACGACACCTTCGTGCGCTCGCTCGAAGCGCTCGGACGACACGAGCTCGCCTCGCGCTGGGAGAACGCCAAGCGCACGATTCGTGACAACGGCGTGACCTACAACGTCTACGGCGATCCCGAGGGGGTCGATCGTCCGTGGACGCTCGACATGATCCCGCTCGTGGTCCCGTCCTCCGAGTGGAGCCGGCTCGAAGCGGCGCTCGTCCAGCGCGCGCGCCTGCTCAATTCGATCCTGGCCGATCTCTACGGACCGCAGCGCCTGCTGCACGAACGTCACATGCCGGCGCCACTGGTGTTCGGCAATCCGGGCTTCCTCCGGTCGTGTCATGGGATCGCGGTTCCGCGCGGCATCCACCTTCATCTCCATGCCGTCGATCTCGCGCGATCGCCGGACGGACAGTGGTGGGTCCTCGCCGATCGCACGCAGGCGCCGTCCGGCGCCGGATACACGCTGGAGAACCGCATCGTCCTGTCGCGCAGCCTGCCCGAGGCGTTTCGCGATTGCCAGGTTCAGCGGCTCGCCTCGTTCTTCTGGGCTCAGCGCGACACGCTGACGGCACTCGCCCCGTCACCACGCGACACGCCGCGGGTCGTGCTGCTCACGCCGGGCCCGCTGAACGAAACGTACTTCGAGCACGCCTATCTCGCGCGTTACCTCGGCTTCACGCTCGTCGAGGGTGGTGACCTCACGGTCCGCGATCGGCGGGTCTTCATCAAGACGCTCGACGGCCTGCAGCCGGTCGACGTCATCGTGAGGCGACTCGACGACAGCTACTGCGATCCGTTGGAACTGCGCGCCGACTCCACGCTCGGCATCGCCGGATTGGTAGACGCGGCTCGTGCCGGCAACGTGACGATGGCCAATGCGCTCGGTTCGGGTGCGATTGAGACGGCAGCGATCTCACGCTTCCTTCCGGGGTTGTGCCGCACCCTGCTGGGGGAGGAGCTACGGCTGCCCTCGGTGCCGACGCGATGGTGTGGGGAACCCGGGGATCTGCAGATCGTGCTCGAGCATCTCGATCAGATGGTGATCAAGCGCACGTTCCCGCCGGTCAGCGGTCAGCCGATCTTCGGTCGCACGCTGACACCGCTGCAACGTGCCGCGCTCGTTTCGGAAATCCGGGCGCACCCCGGGGAGTTCGTCGGACAGGACGAGGTGCCGCTCTCGACAGCTCCCGTTTGGAATGGGCAGAAACTGGAGTCGCGATCGTTGGTGCTGCGGATGTATGTGGCCGCGGCCGGAGACTCGTATGCCGTGATGCCTGGCGGGCTGACGCGCATTGCGGTCAGTGGCGAGGTGCCAATCGTGTCGATGCAGCGCGGAGGCGGCAGCAAGGACACGTGGGTACTGACCGACGGTCCAGTCAGCCCGATGTCGTTGCTGGCCCCGCCCACGATCAGGATTCATCGCGAGCGGCGCTCGGGAGATCTGCCCAGCCGCGTGGCCGACAACCTGTTCTGGCTGGGTCGCTACGCCGAACGAGTCGAACACTCGGTGCGCCTGCTGCGCAGCGTCGTCGCGCGGTTGGCCGACGAGGATGCGAGCGACGTCACCCCGGAGCGAACGGCGCTGGTGCGCGTCCTCGTCGCACTCGAACTGCTGCCAGCGGGCCTGCGCGATCCGCTGTCTGCGCGCGACGTCGAGCAGGAGTTGCTCGCATCGCTGTTCCGGCCGGGTCCGGGCAGCCGCATGCGCGAGACGCTCGAGGACCTGCGGCGGATCGCGTCGACCGTGCGAGATCGCCTGTCCATCGATACCTGGCGCATCCTCAACCAGTTGCGCCAGGACTTCCTGCTTCGCCGTGGACGCATTCAGGTCGACGATGCACTGCTGCATCTGGACCGGATGATCACGGACCTGGCGGCGTTCAGCGGGATGGAGATGGAGAACATGACCCGCGGGCACGGCTGGCGCTTTCTCGACATCGGCAGACGGCTGGAACGTGCCGCCAACATGTCAACGCTGTTGACCCAGTCGCTCTCGACGGGAACAGCACACCACGCCATGCTTGGCCCGTTGCTCGAGATCGCCGACAGCACGATGACCTATCGCCGCCGCTACTTCGCGCAGCCGCAGTTGCCGCTCGTGCTCGACCTGCTCGTCGCCGACGCCACCAACGCGCGGTCGATGGCATTCCAGGTCGCGCAACTGGCCGATCACGTCGACCACCTGCCGCGCGATCAGCGGGCGCCCTCGCCGGCGCAGGAGCAGCAGATCGTGACGCACATGGCCGAGGCGATCGCGAGTGCCGACCTTGACGCGCAGGGGCAGCCCGACGAGCACGGGTCGTTCGCTGAGCTCCATGGATTGCTGCTGACGATCTCCGATGATCTTCGCCGGCTCTCCGACGTCGTTACGTATTACTACTTCAGTCACGCGGAGGTCCGTGTCAGCTGACGTCTCTCCGGTCACCTACGACATCGTCCACGCGACGCGCTACTCGTACAGCGAGTCGGTGTCAGTGTCGCACCACCTGGCGCGCCTCAGCCCGCGGTCGCTTCCGCATCAGTCGTGCCTGCAACACACGCTGGACGTGGAGCCTGCGGCAGCGGTGCTGTCGACGCATGCCGACTACTTCGGCAACGACGCGACCTTCTTTGCCATGCAGGGTGCACATCGAGGCCTGACGGTCACGTCGCGTAGCTGCGTGTCCGTGAGGCCGCGCGTGCCTCCGCAGGCGTCCGCGACGCTGCCCTGGGAGCAGGCGGGGGATCACGGGTCGCTTCCGCTCGATGCCATCGAGGCGCTCTTCGACTCTGCCTCGCTGCGTGCGGCGCCGGAGTTCGTGGCCTACGCGCGTCCGTCATTCCCGGCCGGCCGGCCGCTGCTCGAGGCGGTCGCCGATCTGACCGCGCGTATCTTCGAGGACTTCACCTTCGATCCCGATGCGACGACTGTCGCAACGTCGCTGACCGATGTGTTCCGGCTTCGGCGCGGCGTCTGCCAGGATTTCACGCGTTTCGAGATCGCGTGCCTGCGGGAGCTCGGAATACCGGCACTGTATGTGAGTGGCTACCTGGAAACGGCTCCGCCACCCGGAATGCCACGTCGCGTGGGCGCCGACGCGTCGCATGCGTGGCTGTCGTTTCACTGTCCGAGTGTGGGCTGGATCGACGTGGATCCCACCAACAACCTGTTCCCATCGACCGGACATGTCACGCTGGCGAGAGGGCTCGACTACAGCGACGTCAGCCCGATCCGCGGGGTGATCCTCGGCGGCGGACAACACACGCTGCAGGTCAGCGTCGATGTGGTTCGGGCTTCTGCGTAGCCTCGACTAAACCACGAAGGTTTCGAAGGCCACGAAGATCACGAAGAAGAACCGGCTTGTCCGCGTGGGCTGAGGACCCGTTCGGCGCTGCCATTGGCAGCCCGCCGAACGGCTCTTGGTGTCCTTCGTGGCTGCTACTTCGTGTTCTTCGTGGCTCACGAACGCCCGGGTGCCGGTATCGGCGTTGTGCTGACATGGCGCTCGGGACGCTGGGCAACGGGTTGATCGGTCTCGAGTTTCAGGAAGCTGAGGACACCGGCTGCGACCAACGAACCCATTGACATCATCAACGCCACAGTCGCGAGCGGGTAGCCTCCCTCGAACAGAAAACCAGCAATGATCGGCGCGAGCACGGAACCGCCGCGTCCGACGCCGACCGCGAAGCCAGTTCCCGAGGCACGCACGTGGGTGGGAAATACCTGCGCGAAGATGGCATACATGCCGACGATGGCGGCGTTGGTGAAGAAGCCGGCCGCGGCGCAGATCATCGACAGTCGCTGCAGATCGGGCGGCGTCTGGCCGAACAACGCCACCATGACGGTCGACAGCAGCATGACTGAAATCGTCAGCCCCTTGACCCCGAATCGCAGTGTCAGGAACCCGAGAACTGCGCCACCGGTGGCCCCGCCGACGTTCGTCCAGACCAGCACACCGGCCGCCGACGATGCGGCAAAGCCGAAGTCGGCCACGATCTTGGGAACCCACTTGAGGATGAAATAGAACGTCGTGATGTGGAAGAAATAGGCGACGGCCACGAGGCTCGTGATGACGACAAGGCCCGGTCCGAAGATATCGGAGATCGAGCGCTGACGTGCGTCAGCCGAGAGCGTTGGCAATGCGCTGATGGTCGCGTGTCCCATGCGCGTCATCGCTCGATTGATCTTCGCGAGCGCGCCGCTCGGCTGCTTGCGCGCGAGCCAGTGAACGGACTCCGGCATCAGGAAATACGTGATCGGGATCAGTGTTGCCGTGATACCCGCGCCGAAGTAGAAGACCGAGCGCCAATCGTTGCTTTGCAGGAGCCACGCCGCGACGATGCCGCCGACGACGGCTCCGACGGGATAACCAATTGACATGAGCGATACGCTCAGGTGGCGTCGGCGTGTGCTCGAGAACTCGGCTGCAACGGCGTTGATCGCGGCAAGCATTCCACCGATGCCAAGACCTGTGACGACTCGCCAGATTGACAGATCGACCAGCCCCGTCACCGTCGTCGCCATCAGCATGCCGAACGACATGACCGCCAGGCATCCCAGGATGGTCGGGCGCCGGCCGATCTTGTCGGCGACCCCGCCGAGCACGATCGAGCCGATCGCCATGCCGATGAGTTCCATCGAGAGAACGATGCCGAGCGCGCCCCGGTCGATACCCCATTCGGTGGCGATCCCGGGTGAGGCGAAGCTGATGGAAAGAATGTCGAAGCCGTCGAGCGCATTCAGGGCGATCGTGAGGCCCACGACTGCAATCTGCAGCCGGCTCATTGAAGCGTGGGCGAGGACGTCCCTCGGATCTGAGTTCATACGGCGGAGCGTATCATTTTCGGCGTCGCAATCGGCAGCGCCACCGGGCCCTGACCGCCCGGATTGGGCGCGGCGTCGCTAGAATGAATCGCCCCGCGAGGAGATGACTGTGGCTCTACATCAACAGTGCAAGGCATTCCTGGACCAACTCGCGTCGATGGGCGGCACGCCGCTGCACGAGATGACACCGATCGAGGCCCGCGGCGTGGCGCTGCCGCCGGACCTTGCCGGTCCGGAGCAACCGGTGCATCGCGTCATCGATCGCACGGTGCCGGGGCCGGCCGGGCGAATTCCGGTCCGCATCTATACGCCGATACCAGCCGATCGACTCCCGGGACTGGTCTACTTTCATGGCGGTGGCATGGTGATCGGCTCGCTGGATTCCTCCGATCGTCCGTGCCGGGATCTTGCCCACCTTGGCGGCCGGGTTGTCGTCTCCGTCGACTACCGGCTCGCGCCGGAGCATCCGTTCCCAGCTGCGGTCGACGACGCGTATGCGGCAACGAAGTACGTGATCGAAAACGCCGGCGAGTTCGGGATCGATGGCAGTCAGGTGGCCGTCGGTGGTGAGAGCGCGGGCGGCAATCTGGCGGCGGTCACCGCTCTCCGCTGCCGGCAGAGTGTCCACCCGCCGCTGGCCTTTCAACTCCTCATCTACCCCCAGGTCGACTTCACCGACGACAGTCCGTCGATGCGCGAGTTCGGCAACGGGCACTTCATCACCTCCGATCTGCTCGCCTATTTCGAACGGCATTACCTGAAAGCCGGCCAGGATCCTCGTCATCATGAGGTGTCTCCGCTCATGGCGGACCTGCGTGGCCTGCCTCCCGCGTTCGTGCTGACGGCCGAATGCGATCCGCTTCGCGATCAGGGAGAGGCGTACGCGCGAAAGCTCGAACGGGCAGGTGTGCCCGTGACATTGAAGCGCTATGAGGGCATGATTCACCCATTCTTCAGCCTGGGTGGCATCATGGATGGCGGACGGGTCGCGATTGCCGATGCCGCGGCTGCCTTGAAGAGGGCGTCGGAGGTTCAGGCTCGCGCGTGAGAGGAGTCACCATGCCTCGGATGCTCACGCTCTGTGGGTTTGCGCTGTTCGCCCTGACCACGGCCAACATCGTTGCCGCTGACTGGAGTCCTGAGGCGGCAGCACGCTATCTCGACGAACGGCAGAAGCAGTGGTTCGAGTGGAAGCCGGCAGCTTCGGCCAACGGCCCGTGTGTCTCCTGTCATACCGGGATGACGTACCTGCTGGCGCGGCCGGCGCTGCGTCGCGTGCTGAAAGAGGAGCAGCCGACAATCTACGAGCGTGGCCTGCTGGCTCGCTTGCGCTCCAATGTCGGTGCCAAGCCTCCGGGTGCGCTGCAGGACGTCGAGAGCATCTTCGCCGCGATGTTTCTCGCGCGTGAGGACTCGCGCGCTGCAATGAGCGCCGACACGCAGAAGGCTTTCGAACAAGTGTGGACTCTGCAGCGGACGGAGGCGCCGGCGAAGGGAGCCTGGAAGTGGTATTCGGCGAACCTTGATCCGTGGGAGCACCCCGAGTCCAGTTACTTCGGCGCATCGCTTGCGATGCTTGCTCTCGGATCGACTCCTGCTGACTATCAACAGCGGGCGGATGTTCGCGAGCGCACGACGGCACTGGCCAGCTACCTGGCGACATCCTCCGAACGCCCACTGCACGATCGAGTCGCACTGCTGTGGGCGACTTCAACGCGCCCGTCCGCACTGACCGATGCGGCGCGGACGTCTCTCATTGCAGAGATGTTCGCGAAGCAGCAGGCCGATGGCGGCTGGACGCTGGCGTCGCTGGGCCCGTGGATGCCACACCCCGACGCACCACCGGCCGCTGGCAGCGATGCGTATGCGACGGCGTTCACGGTCTTCGCTCTGGGGAAGGCTGGCGTTGCCTCGTCGCATCCCGGACTCGCACGTGGGCTGTCGTGGTTGAAGGCGCATCAGGATCCGTCGACAGGCGCGTGGCCTGCAGTGTCGATGAACAAGCATCGACCGGCGGGATCGATGGAGGCGCTCTTCATGCAGGACGCGGCGACGGCGTTTGCCGCGCTCGCGCTCATCGACGCCGGCACTCCGTGAAGACGTAACACTCCCTGAACACGTGGTGTCCGGCTTTAGCCGGACCCTCCAGTTCAGACGAATTTGTCCGTATCAGTCGACGGGATGAGGCGGCTAGAATGCCGCATTCTCCGGGACAACCACTGTGGAAACTGCTGTCATCAGCTATCGGGTAGCTGATTTCCTCAAGAAACATCCGCCCTTCCACGCCATCGACGAAGCAGATCTGCTCAGCCTGGCGGCCCACGGCCGCGTGCGCTTCCACGAACCGAACGAATACATCCTGTGGCAGGGCGAGCCGCATCGGGTGCATGTGTTCGTCATTCAACAGGGGACGGTCTCGTTGTGGGACGAGACGGGAGATCGCGTCGAGCTCCGAGATGTGCGCGGGATGGGCGACATGCTCGGCATCGAGCGCTACAGCGGCGCGCCACACTGCCTCTACTCAGGGCGCTCGGAGACCGATGTCGTCATCTACGCGTTCCCGGCCGCCGACTTCGATGAGTTCGTGCTGAAGTACCCGCACGCAGCGCAGTACGTCGCGGCGGAAGGCCGCGTCACGCCCGATTATCAACCGGTCACTGCCCGACGAAATCCGCAGGACACGTATCTGCACGCGGTCGTCGGACGGAAGCCGCTCTCGACGTGCCGCGGCCACGACAGCATTGCTCACGTCGCCCGGCGTTTTCTCGACTCGCAGTCGCAGGCGATGGCGGTTGTCGACGATGACGGCCGCGCGCGCGGCGTGCTCACCGCCGACACGATGCTGGCCTGGGTTGCTTCCGGCGGTGGCAACGCACGCCAGCAGGCCATCGAGACGCTCCTCGAGAATCCGCCGACGGTGGTGGCGCCGGATGCGCTGGTCACGGATGGTGTGATCGCGATGGGCGGCGCCGCCGTGCCTGCGCTCGCGATCACGACCGACGGGACGCCGGACGGTTCGCTCCAGGCGATCGTCACGCCGTCCGATCTGGCGCTGTTCTTCGGTGAGCAGCCCGCCACTCTTCTTCGTGACATCCGGCTGGCCGGCGAGCTTCGCGAGTTGCGCGAGCTCAATCAACGTGCGCGCGCGTTGACGCTCGAGTACCTCACGGGCGCGCCGGCGGTCGAGTGGCTCGCGCGGCTCACGCACCTGATCGATGCGGCGATCGTGCGGCGCATCCTCGCATTCGTGGGCGGCAACCAGGTGCCGGGATGCTGGTGCTTCTGTGGCTCGGCCGGGCGTGGTGAATCGCTCACCAGGCTGGCGCCGCATCTGCTCGTCATGCTGGCAGAAGGCGACGACGAAGCCGCGGTGCGCAATGTGTACGATCGTACCCTCGAGGCGCTGGAAGAGTGCGATTACCTGCCGCGACAACTGACCTTCGAGAACGCGTTTCATGTTGCGACCGTGCAGGAATGGCTGACGAGATATCGCGACTGGATTCGCGATCCCGTCATGCAGCAGATGTCGCGCGCGCGCACGCTGTTCGACCTGCGTCCCGTGCACGGTCGACGATCGCTGTGGCAGGAGATTGATGCGGCAGTCACAGGACAGGTGGATCGCGACTTCCTCCAGGTCCTGGCCCATGACTGCCTGGCGAACCTTCCACCCCTCACTTTCTATCAGGATGCTGTAATCGACAGTGGCGGAGAGCACGTCTCAGTGTTCGAGCTCGAGCGCAGCGCGCTTCGGCCTCTGGTCGACGTGGGTCGCGTGTTTGCGATGGCGT
>JAICEG010000043.1 GCA_025924295.1 Vicinamibacteria bacterium | reverse complement strand
CGCGGGTCTGTCCCATTGCAGACGCTCCTGGTGACCGATCCGTCACAGCCTGTAGTGGGCCTGGCGATGCCCGACACGGTCACGTTCGTGCCGCTCGACCAGGTTCAACAGGCCGCCAGCGCATTCGAGCGGTACGATCTCGTCTCCGCACCAGTCATCGACGATCGCGGCAAGCTCGTGGGACGGCTGACCGTCGATGCCGTGATGGACTTCGTCCGGCAGGAAGCCGACCTTCGGGCCCTCAAGAGGGCTGGCTTGACCCGCGACGAAGATCTCTTCGCGCGTCCACTCGACAGCGCGCTCAATCGCTGGCCCTGGCTGGGCATCAACCTGGTCACGGCATTCATCGCCTCGCGCGTGATCGGGCAGTTCGAGCATACGATTCGCGATTTGTCCGCGCTGGCCGCCCTGATGCCGATCGTCGCGAGCATCGGCGGGAATACCGGCAATCAGACCATGGCGATATGATCCGCGCTCTCGCGGGCGACCAGGTGCGCAGCTCCGGCGCCGTGCGACTCTTGAACAAGGAGCTGGTGGTCAGTCTGCTGAACGGATCGATCTGGGGAGTCGTGGTTGGCATCGTGGCGATCGCGCTGTACGCCAACTACGCGCTTGGTGCAGTGATGACCGCCGCCGTTGTGTTGAACCTGGTCGTCGCGGCCGTCGCGGGCGTGATGATCCCGGTCGGCCTGCACTCGACAGGACGCGACCCGGCCTACGGCTCCAGCGTGCTGCTGACGTTCATCACCGACGCCATGGGCTTCTTCCTGTTTCTTGGATTGGCGGCTGCCTTTCTCCAGTGATCGAACTATGATGAGGCCCTTATGAGAATCCGCACTTATCCAGTCATCCTTGCGTGCCTCCTGAGCGTGGCGTTCGTCAGCGCCGCGTCAGCCCAGCGTGGACCGATTCCGACGCCGCTCATCAAGGAGGGCGTGACGGAGAAGATCTCGGATCACGTCTACGTCATTCCGGACGGAAGCGCACCCCTGATCCCCAACGTGAGCATCGTTGTTGGGAGCCGCGCCACCTTCGTGGTGGACACAGGGCTTGGCGCAAAGAACGCAGAGGTGATTCTTCGGGAAGTCGCCAAGGTGAGCAAGAACAGCGAGATGTATCTGGCGACGACGCACATCCATCCCGAACACGACCTGGGCGCCCACGGCTTCCCGGCGACGACGAAGATGGTGCGCTCGAACGATCAGGTCAAGGAGATCGCCGCCGACGGGTTGCAGACCGCCAAGCGGTTCGCCGGGTTCTCGCCGGCCGTTGGTGAAATGCTGCAAGGTGCGGAATTCCGCAAGGCCGACGTCGTGTTCGACAAGGAACAGGTCTTCGACCTGGGCGGCGTGCGCGTTCGGGCGATGGCCATGGGGTTCAACCACACCAGCGGCGATACGGCGTTCTTCGTCGAACCCGACATGGTGCTCGTATCGGGCGACGTTGTCATGAACGCGATTCCGGCTGTCGGCGCCAACTCACGCATTGCGACGTGGCTGGCCAGCATGGACCGGTTCCAGAAGCTGCAGCCGAAGCGCATCGTCCCGAGCCACGGCCCGATGGGTGATATCTCATTCGTCACCAACTATCGGACATATCTCACGACCGTGCGTGATCGCGCCGCAGCGCTCAAGAAGGAAGGCAAGAGCGTCGACGACACGATCAAGCTGCTGCAGGACGAGCTGAAGGGACGCTACGATCCGAATCGCATGGTCGGGACGATTCGGACCGCATACAACGAAGCGCCTTAACGTCTTCGTTCCGCTGCGGCTTCGGCCTCCTGCTGTACGCGGGAGCCGACCAGCATTCCGGACATGATGTGGTAATTCCCCTCGTGGCAGGCAAACTCGTACAGAGTTTCCTGCCGCGCTCGCATCGGCATCATCGCCGTCCATGGCCGTGCCCACGTTGTTGGATCGGTCATCGTCATCTGGTAGTCGATCGTGTCCGGGCCCGTGCGCGTGAAACGTTCGACCAGATGCAGTTGCTCGGTCGCTCCCATGAAGTAGCTGTTCCGTGAAAAGTTTCTCGTCTCGACGACGAGCGTGTCGCCTTCCCAGCGGCCGCGAGAGTCGCCATTCCACTGCCGGATTGCCGGTGACAGGTGAGCGCGTCCGTCGATCGGGATGACGCGAGCCTCGTGCCCGGTTTCCATGAACAGCACCACGTAGCCGGGGCTCTGGAAGATCTGGTAGTAGCTCATGTCACCGGATCCATAGCGGCCACCGAGACGAGGCACACCCCACGACAGGCAGCGCAACGCATTTCCGACGTCAGCGGGGATCGACGGTCTTCGAAAGGCCGCGTTCGTGGCGGCCTGCCTGTCTCGTCCTTCGGGTGTCAGCGCCGGAACCCGGCCATCTTCCGGATCGACGATGAGCGACGTACGGTTGTCGAACTCGAGATCGATCATGTCCGTGGCGCCGTGAGTCGAGTTCGCGTTGGTATAGCGCTCCGGGTTGGTCAGCACTGCTTGAAAGACGCCGTCGCCGACGGCGAAGTCGCTGTTACCGGTTCCGAAAAGGCGAGCCGCCCGGCGTCTGAACTCGGCGACTTCGTCATCGGTGAGCCGTGCCCTGCCTTCGAGCGCCTTCGGCCGTTCGAGCGGAGTGGCCGTATGAATCAGCCAGACACCTTGAAGATCGGGCTGACCGTCCGGAGTACGAGGCGGCGACCAGTTTCGCGCGGCCGTGTCAGCGGAGGGCGAGCGGACCTGACCCAGCGCCGCATGGGGCGCCGACGTCAGCACGAGCAGGGCGACGAGGCACGCTTCACGGCGCATGGGCCCTCCGTTCGGTACAATGATGCGTAATGGGCTTGGGCGATCACCGCGAACTGGCGCGGATACTGACACGAGGCACGGGTACCTATCAAGCCGGCTCCCGGCCGTCCTGCCCCTGATGCCCTCACTTCACATCGCCTTTCTGGGATGCGGCTTCATCACCCGGGTGCACAGTCGCCATCTCCGCCGGCTC
Organism: Vicinamibacteria bacterium; assembly: GCA_025924295.1. GTDB lineage: Bacteria > Acidobacteriota > Vicinamibacteria > Vicinamibacterales > UBA2999 > Gp6-AA40. Next base: position 15,023 of record JAICEG010000043.1, on the reverse strand, counting down.
AGGTCCGATATCACCTGCAGCTACGCGAGCCGCGACCGCGGCAAAGCGGAGCAATTCCGTCGCGATCAGGGCGGTCAACGCGCGTACGCGAGCTACGGCGAGGCGATGGCCGACCCGAGCGTGGATGCGGTGGTCGTAGCGGTGCCGCCTCGCTTTCATCTCGACCTGACGCTGCGTGCCCTGGAGGCGGGTAAACACGTCCTCGTCGAGAAACCTGCGTTTCCCCGTCTCGCCGACTACGAGACCGTGCTGGCGGCCAGGAATCGCGCGCGCAAGGTCATCCTCGTCGGCGAAAACGATCACTACAAGCCACTCGCGGTCTGTCTGCGTCGACTTCTCGAAGAGGGCGCGATTGGCGAGATGGTGTTCGGCCACTTCACGACCCTCGTCAAGAAGTTCAAGCCGGCGGAAGACTGGCGCAACGACGAAACCATGGCCGGGGGAGACGCTTTTTTCGAGGAGGGGATTCACTGGCTGCACCTCGCGGCAAGCCTGGGGCCTCGCATCGTTCGCATCGAAGGATTCCGACCCACGCCCGGCGTCGGAGGGACGGACAAGCGGGCGAAGAGCATGATGGTGGCATTCGAGTACGACAACGGCGCCGTCGGTTCTCTCTATTACTCCCGCGAAGTCCCGTCGCTGTTTCAGGGACTCCGGCTGTCGAAGCTCCTCGGCCGGAAGGGCATCATCACATTCGAATCCAATGGCCTGTTCGTCTTCGCACGCGGCGAGGGGCTTCCACGAATCCTGTTCCCGGGCTTTCGTGATATCCGCGGTTATCAGGCGATGTACCGTGACTTTCATCGTTCCATCCGCGAAGGACGGCCACCAGCGATGAGTCTTGAAGTGGCGATGGAGGATCAGCGCCTCATGGATCGGATCTACGCCAGCCTCAAGGGCACAGGTCCTCTCGCGGTGGCCCAGTAGGCGACCCACGTTTCGATGCAGAAACTGTTCTACGACATCGTCGTCATCGGCACCGGCGCCGGTGGCGGCACCGTTGCGCAGGCGTTGGCGCCGAGCGGCGCCCGCATGCTGCTCGTCGAGCGTGGCGGGTTCGTGCCGCAGGAGGAAGAGAACTGGAGCCCGATTGCGGTCTGGAGAGACCTTCGGTATCGAGCGACCGAGCAGTGGTCGGACGACAGCGGCGGGCAGTTCGTTCCGTACACGCACTACTGCGTGGGCGGTAACACGAAGTTCTGGGGAAGTGTTCTCTACAGGCTGCGACGCGAAGACTTCCAGGCGACTGAACATGTAGACGGCACGTCGCCGGCGTGGCCGATCGACTACGACGCGCTGGAGCCCTACTACCAGCGTGCCGAGCGCCTCTACCACGTGCATGGTGACGACGGTTTCGATCCGACAGAGCCGGCGCGTCAGTCACCGTATCCTTACCACCCGATTCCGCACGCGCGAGCGATGGAAGAGATCGTCCAGCGGCTGCGAGCGCAGGGCCTTCACCCCTCACCCCTTCCTCTCGGTCTCATCAAGCCGGGCGAAGAAGGCGGCTGCGTGCTCTGCAACACCTGCAACTCGTTTCCGTGTCGTGTGCAGGCGAAGAGCGACGCCGACGTGCTGTGCGTGCGCGCCGCGGTGGGGAAGCCCAACGTCACGCTGTGGACCAATTCGCTTGCGACAAGGCTGCTGACCGATGTGTCCGGCAGGAAGGTCGCCGCGGTCGAGATCGAGCGGAACGGTGAAATGGTTCGCGTCGATGCGGGGCTGGTCATCGTGTCGTGCGGCGCCGTGAACTCGGCCGCGCTGCTGTTGCGCTCGGCTAGCGACGCCCATCCGAACGGGCTGGCGAACGCCTCGGGCCTGGTCGGGAGGCGCTACATGGCCCACCTGGCGACGATGATCGAGGCCGTCGATCTGGGACGGCGTAACGACACGACGTTCTCGAAGACGATCGCGATCAACGACTACTACCTCACTGGCCCGAAGGGCGGTTATCCGCTGGGGCAGATCCAGGCACAGGGCCGTACGCATGGCTTGATGGCCAAGCTTCATGCGCCCTGGTGGGGGCGCTGGATCCCCTTGCCGATTTACAACTGGTGGGTCGATCGCGGGTACGACTGGCTGGCCATGTCCGAGGATCTGCCGCGCGAGGAGAACCGCATCACGCTCGACTCCTCGGGCCGCATCGTCCTGCGCTACCGGCAGACCAATCTCCAGTCGCATCGCGAGCTCGTGACCGAGATGAAGCGGATCCTTGCCCGCATGGGACTGCGGTTTCCGGTGACACATTCGCTCGGCACGAGCAACACCACGCACCAGTGCGGCACGTTGTGCTTCGGCACTGATCCGGCAACCTCCGTGCTCGATCCGTATTGCCGCGCGCACGACGTGTCGAATCTGTTCGTCGTCGACGCCTCGTTTTTTCCCTCGTCTGCGGCGGTCAACCCCGGCCTGACGATTGCGGCGCAGGCGCTGCGGGTGGCCGACCACATCATGGCAAGCGACTGAGATGAGAGCCAGATCCTTCAGCCACGTTGGCATCACCGTGTCCGACTTCAACAAGGCGGTCCGGTTCTACTGGGACGTCTTCGGATGTCCCCTCGTCGGTGTGGCCGACACGCCGCCTGAGCGGGTGCGCACGTTCTTCGGCGTTGCCGGCGAGGCACCGAGGTGCAAGATCGGCTGGATTCGCGTGCCCGGCGGCGCCGTGCTCGAGATCTTCGAGTTCAAGCCCGACAAGCCGCCTGTTGTCGTACCGTGGAACCAGGTCGGCCTCACGCACATCTCGTTCAACGTCCGCAACCTCAATCGCTGGCACGACTATCTGACCAGCAAGGGCGTCGTCTGCATCAGCAGGCCTGAGCGATCACCGCGCGGCCATTCGTTCTTTTTTGCGAAGGACCTCGACGGCAACCTGATCGAATTGATGGACCTCGGCTACATGTACTACGTCCTGCAGTGGCTGGGACCGCTCGGCGGCTGGCTGTTCCGCCGCGGAATGTACAAGGAGTACTACAAGTAGCGACTGCTATCCTTGCAGGTGACGATGGAATACCGACGGATGCACCAGGTCTGGTTCTTCATGCTGCTCGGCGCAGTCACTGCCGCGTTTTTCTGGTTGACGCTCGACTTCATCCAGCCGGTGTTCTGGGCGGCGGTGCTTGCAGTCATCTTCAACCCGTTGCAGCGCCAGCTCGAAGATCTCTTCGGAGGCCGAAAGACTCAGGCGGCGCTGGCAGGCACGATGCTCATCCTGATCGTGGTGTTCGTGCCGCTGATACTCGTCGGTGTTGCCGTCTCACAGGAAGCCCTCGGCGTCTACGACCGGATCCAGAAGGGGGAAGTCGACCTCGAGTCGATTCAGACTCGCATTGACCCGATTCTGCGCGATGTGACGAGACGCATCGGAATCGACCCGGACGTCATCGAGCAACGAATCTATGAGGTGGCCGGAGCGACGGCGAAACTGATCGCCACGCAGGCGGTGGTGGTGGGGCAGAACCTCCTCAGCGTGATCGCCAAGACGGCTCTCATGCTGTACCTGCTCTTTTTTTTTCTCCGCGATGGAGACGCCCTCTTGTCCGTGCTGTCCGACGCGATCCCGATGGGCAATCAGCGTCAGCGGACGCTCTTCAACCGGTTCGCCAGCGTCACGCGCGCAACGCTCAAGGGGACGGTCCTGGTTGGTCTGGTGCAGGGCGCACTCGGGGGCATCCTGTTCGCTGTCCTTGATCTTCGTGCTCCGGTGTTCTGGGGCGTCATGATGGCGATGCTGTCGATGGTACCGTTGCTCGGCCCCGCACTCGTATGGGCACCCGCGGCTATCTATCTGATGTTCACAGGGGCAATGACCAAGGGCATCATCCTTGTCATCGGTGGTGTCGTGGTGGTGGGCCTGGCTGACAACATCATGCGGCCGCTCGTCGTCGGTCGCGAGGCGAGGATGCCGGACTACCTCGTCCTGCTGTCGACGCTTGGCGGTCTCTCGGTCTTCGGTGCCGCGGGCTTCGTCGCAGGACCGGTGCTCGCCGCTCTCTTCCTGTCGGTCTGGGACATGTTTGCCAGGGAGCAGCGTGCCGTCGTGCTGGCAACGAGCGAGCCGCCTGCGCCTTCGGACGAACCATGACGGCAACCGGGTTCGAGTTATTCGAGACAGCCATCGGCCACTGTGCCATCGCCTGGAGCGCGCAAGGAGTCATTGGCCTTGCGCTTCCGGAGCACGACGATCGATCTCTGCGTGCCCACATACAGCGGCGGCATCCCGGCCTGAAGGAAAGTAGCGCGCCGTCCCACGTGCGAGGTGCCATCGCCGACGTTCAGCGCCTGCTGGCTGGAGAAAAGCGCGACCTGTCGGCTGTCGTCCTCGATATGACGAGCATCCCTGAATTCGATCGTCGCGTGTATGTCGAGGCACGTGCGATCTCGCCCGGAGAGACCGTGACCTACGGCGACATCGCCAATCGCCTGGGCGACGCTGGACTCTCGCGCGCGGTCGGGCAGGCCCTGGGACGAAATCCGATCCCAATCATTGTCCCGTGTCATCGCGTGCTCGCCGCTCAGGGAAAAATGGGCGGTTTCTCGGCCCCCGGCGGTACGTCCACGAAACGGCTGTTGCTCGAGATCGAAGGAGCCCGTGACGTGCACCCGACGCTGCCCTGGGGCGTTGAGCCGTAGCCTCCACTCCGTATGCCGTTGTCCACTGCGGTGGTTCTTGCTCTCGCTCTGCTGACTCAGAACGCCGAGCAGCAGACGGTGATGATTTACGTCACCTCTGAGGGGCGCCCGGTTTCCCGAGCGCGCGTCAGCGCGGACCGGGAGACGGGCCAGACGGATGGCGGCGGCCTGGTCACGCTGTCCGTGCCGAATCTGCCGATCGACGTCACGGTTGCCGCCGAAGGTTTCCTTCCAGTCACGGTTCGCGTAGCGTCACCACCGGCGAGTGGCACGCTCGAGATCGCCCTCGAGGCGTTGCCCGAGTTCGAAGAAGAAGTCGTGGTGAATGCGGCACGATCGCCGACACGAATTCAGGATCAGCCGCTGCGCGTCGAGGTCATCGATCGCGAGGAGATCGAAGAGAAGGCGCTCATGACGCCGGGCAGCGTCGCGATGCTCATCGGCGAGACGACCGGCCTGCGCGTCCAGCCCACCGCGCCGTCGCTGGGCGCGGCCAACGTCCGCATACAAGGCTTGCACGGCCGTTACAGCCAGATGCTCGCCGATGGTTTGCCGCTGTACGGCGGGCAGGGTGATTCGTTCAGCATCCTGCAAGTGCCTCCTCTCGATCTAGGCCAGGTCGAAATCATCAAGGGCGCGGCGTCGGCACTGTATGGATCGTCAGCATTGGGTGGTGTCATCAACCTGGTCTCGCGGCGGCCGGCAGAAACGGGTAGAGAAGTGCTGCTCAACGTGACATCGCTTGGTGGAACCGACTCCACGTTCTGGCTTGCCAACACAACGGCCTCCCGCTGGAGCGTGACCCTGCTCAGCGGCTTTCACTACCAGGACCGACGGGATCTGGACGAAGACGGATGGACCGACGCGGCGGGTTACGAGCGCGGAATGGTGCGACCGCGGTTGTTCTATTCGAGTGGTGCCGGCACGACGGCGATGATGACGGGTGGTGTCATCTTCGAAGACCGGCGCGGCGGGACGCTCGACGGGCAGGTCGCGCCAGATGGCAGTCCTTTCGCAGAATCCCTCGGCACCTCGCGTGGCGACGTCGGCGGCATCGTCAGTCGCGTCCTGCCGTCGACGCGCCTGCTGTCAGTTCGAGGATCGTACGGCGCCGATTCACAGGATCGCACCTTCGGCGACGTGCGCGAGCGCGGCACACGATCGACCGGGTTCGGGGAAGTCTCACTGCAAGGCGCATCGACCAGGCACACGTGGGTCGCAGGTGCGGCCTACGAATACGACGGGTACGACGCCGTCGATCTGCCGCAATTCGATTATGCGTTCAACGCACCAGCGGTGTTCGCGCAGGACGAGTTCGGCTTCGGATCGGTTCGCGTCTCGCTCAGCGGCCGACTGGACTTTCACGATGAGTACGGCACCCTCGCGTCACCCAGGGGGTCGCTGCTGTGGAGACCCGTCTCCGAATGGACGGTTCGCGTTTCAGCCGGCGGCGGATCCTTTGCGCCGACACCGTTCATCGAAGACACCGACGAAACCGGCTTGTCACGACTCGCGCCACTCGAAGGCCTCGAGGCGGAACGCGCTTGGGGAGGCTCCCTCGACGTGACGCGCCGCGTCGGCGGCCTCGAAGTGACGGCCACGCTGTTCGCTTCCGACGTGCGGAACCCCGTCCAGCTCGTCGATGACGCCCATGGCGGCAACCAGCAGGCGAACGGGCAGTTCGTGCTCGTTCACGCGACGGGGTCGACGACGACATGGGGAAGTGAGCTCCTTGGCCGCTACCGTTCAGGACCGTTTCTCGCGATTGCGACCTACGCGTTCATTCGCTCTCGCGAACTGGATGAGGAGGGTCTGCGACGAGAGGTGCCGCTGACGCCTCGTCACTACGCGGCCACCGACCTCATGTTCGAGTCGGAGGATTGGGGTCGCGCCGGCATCGAGCTCTATTACGTCGGGCGGCAGGAACTCGACGACAACCCATATCGCACGAGGGGCTTCGGACAGTTCATCGTGGGCGCCCTGGTCGAAAAGCGGTTCGAGCGATTTCGCCTCTTCGTCAACGCGGAAAACCTGGGGGGCGTGCGCCAGACGCGCTACGACCCTCTCGTGCGGCCAGAACGAAACGCGGAAGGCCGATGGACGGTTGATGCCTGGGCCCCGCTCGACGGCCGGGTCATCAACGGCGGTGTCAGGGTGTTCTTCTGAATGGCGTCGCCTTCCTCGGATTAGAATCACGCCCAAGCAGGACGAACTGTCTGCCCTGCGTGGGAGAAGCTGATGCCCATCGTTGGTCCAACCACCGTCCTGAGCGTGATGTTCTGCCTCGCGCTGACCGTGCTCCCATCGTCGGCGCAGACCACGCGGGATGCGGCGGCGTGCTCGGCACTGACGTCGCTGCAGATTCCGGGGCTCAATCTTGCCATCACGAAAGCGGAGTGGTTCGCGGCGGGCTCGTCGACACCACCGCGCGGCGGCGCCGGTGCGCCTGCCGACGCCATCAAGCTGCCCGCATTCTGCCGCCTCGATGGCGTGCTCGATCGACGTACTGGAGCAGACGGCAAGCCGTATGGGATTGGGTTTGCACTCGCGCTGCCTGAAACCTGGAACGGACGGTTCCTGTTCCAGGGTGGGGGAGGGTTGAACGGAAGCGTTCAGCCTCCGCTTGGCCTGGTTGCGACCGCGGGTGTGCCCGGCCTGGCTCGTGGCTTTGCCGTCGTCTCTACCGATACCGGTCACACCGGCCAGGGGTTCGACGCCAGCTTCATGGCCGAACAACAAGCCGCATTGGACTTCGCGTACCAAGCCGTTGGCCGGGTCGCAATTCTTGCGAAGCAGATCATCGCCCGGCACTACGGCAAAGCGGCCGACCGTTCATATTTCGCGGGGTGCTCGACGGGCGGGCGCGAAGCGATGCTGATGGCTCAGCGTCATCCCACGTATTTCGACGGCATCATCGCCGGCGCGCCGGCGATGCGCACGAACTTCTCCGGCATCGGCGACGAGTGGGTAGCCACCATGCTCAACCAGGTCGCGCCGAAGAACGACAAGGGCCAGCCGATGACACGACAGGCCCTCTCGGACAGCGACAAGAAGGCAGTCATCGACGGATTCCTCAATGCCTGTGACGCCGGCGATGGTCTCAAGGACGGGATCGTCTTCAACACCAACGCGTGCCGCTTCAATCCCAAAACGCTGGTATGCAAAGGAACGAAAGCAGAAGGCTGCCTGTCCGCCGATCAAGCAGCTGCGCTCGACAAAGCGTTTGCAGGCCCGAAGGATTCCAGGGGACGCCAGGTGTATCCGGGGTTCCTCTACGACACCGGCATTGCGGCAACCCAGGGAATTCCCGGCTTGTTGCACGGCGGACTGAATCCGGTCGGGCCGCCGTTCGCTGCGACCGCGATGGACGTTGATGCAAGAGCAGCGGCAGCCGCGGCCGACCCGGAAGAAGCGTTGACGGCCACGTCCCGGTGGACCAATCTCAACACCTTCTCCAAGCACGGTGGGAAGCTCATGTTCTTTCACGGCGTCAGCGACCCGTGGTTCTCGGCTCTCGACACGATCGACTACTACGAGCGGATGACGAAAGCGAATGGAGGACCGTCGGCGGTTGGCGCGTGGAGCCGCCTGTATCTGTCGCCCGGGATGGGCCACTGCGGCGGAGGAACGGCCGCACTCGACAGCATGGATCTCCTGACACCGCTCGTGGATTGGGTCGAGAAGGGGACCCCGCCATCAGCTGTCGCAACGGGACGAGCATTCCCGGGCCGCAGCCGGCCGCTCTGCTCCTATCCGCAGTATCCGCATTACAAGGGGCAGGGCGATCCGGAGAAGGCGGAGAACTTTGAGTGCAGGAATTGATCAGGGTCGACGGTTCACGGTGCCGCCAGGTTCCACTGTGTTAGGTCGCTGCTACAACACTGGCTGCGTCGCGTTGACCGTGCTACTCCTGGCGGCGTGTCAATCGACGCCACCGTCGGCGGAAGCCCCGCCCGTCAAGGAAGCCGAGTCAGCGAAGGCGCCGATGGCGGCGCGTTTCGACTGCGACACGCTCGCACTGACGGCAACGTTTCACGATGACCGCGTGGTGATCGAATTGCCCGAGCGATCGCTCACGTTGCCGCATGTCGTATCCGCGTCGGGCGCGCGTTACAGCGATGGGCCGGTGACGTTCTGGAACAAGGGACGCGAAGCCACGTTCGAGATGAACGGTCGCAAGCAGACCTGCCGCGAACGCCGCGAGCCATGGCAGGACGCGACCGATCGCGGCATCGACTTCCGTGCCGTTGGCCAGGAGCCCGGCTGGTTCCTGGAGATCGACAAGGAGAAGCAGCTCCGCCTCGTCTACGACTACGCGGAGCACGAGTTCGTCACGCCGGTGCCCAGGTCGATGCACAAGGGCAAGGTCACTTCCTACGAAATGACAGTCGAAGCCGGGCACGTGGTAATCGCGATCGAGGATGCACCCTGCACGGATGCCATGAGTGGGGAGGCATTCCCACGCAGCGTGACGATCACGATCGGCACGCGCACGCTGCGCGGGTGCGGCAGGGACCTGCCTGGTGGTCTGCCCTGATCGCTGCGGCCAGCGCGTTCAGCGGCGCTGATCGAGCAGCTCGTAGATACGCGTCGCAGCGAGAATCGGTACTCCAGGACCCTGGATCGGCAAACGCCCCTTGTGCTTCGTCAGGTCCGCCTGCTTGGCCGCTTCCTCCACCGACACGCCCTTCTGCTTCAATCGGCTGACCTCAGTCCAGACGTCGCGCATGTAGGCCTGGAAGTAGTCAATCTTGGCCTTGTCGGTGAACGCGTCGCCGTGACCGGGAAGCACCGTATCGAAGTCGAGCTTCTTGAGCGCGTCGAGTGACGCGACCCACTCCTCGGGGAACGAATCGCTCATGTTCGACAATCCCGAGGTGAGGAAGTCGCCGGTAATCACGATCTTCTCGGTCGGCAGGAAGACGACGACATCGCCCGCGGTGTGGCCGCGGCCGAGGTATCGAATCTGAATCTCGCGTGCGCCGCGATACAGCGTCATCTCGGTCGACAACGTCACATTGGGCGGCGCGGGCTTGAGCTCCTTCTGCGAGGCGTAGTTGTTCTCGAGGACCTGCAGCTGCGTCTCGAGTTTCGCCTTTGCCGCGGCGTCTGCTTCTGACGCGATGCGCTTCTTCAACGTTTCGACTTGCTCAGGCATCGCGTTGATGTAGCGCTGATAAAGCGGCATCCCGGTCGGGTTGCCTAACAGCATGCGGCGCGTGAACTCGTGGCCGATGATCTGCACGCCGGGCTCGAAGATCTGGTTGCCGTGTGCATGATCGAAATGAAAGTGCGTGTTGATCACCGTGGTCACCGGCTTGTTGGTGACCTCCTTGATTTCCTCGAGCAGCACCCAGGCGGCGGCCGGTGAGACGTGATCGTCCACGACGATCACGTCGTTGTCGTTGACGATGAAGGCGGAGTTGCCCACCACGGCCAGCGCGCCGGTGCCCACGGCGTGATAGACACCCTCTTTGACCTTGTTGAACCTGAACGCCTTGCCCGTGTGGGTCGTGCCAGCGGGCTGTCGCGATTGTGCGACGACGGTATGCGTCGACGACTGCTGCAGCATATAAGCCGTCAGCGCCAACACGAGAACGACACACACCGGTACCAATCGCTTCATCTCGCCTCCGTATCCAGAGTTATTCTGCGGTTGCCACCACGCTCAGGCCGGCCGTCTCAACGAGCACGATCACGATCGTCGCGATCACAATGGAGAAGGCGAGAATCCCAAGCAGGCGAACGGCGCGTTTCAGCATTTCCCGGGCTCGTGCAGAGATTATCGCCTATCCTGTGGCATGACGTCGCGCCGCCACCTCTCGATGCTGCGGTCGTACACGGCTGCCGACGCGCTCACGATCGGCAACGCCAGCTGCGGCACGATCGCCATCTTCCTCTGTCTCGACTTCGTGGCCACCGGAAGCGCCCGCTACTTGTGGGTAGCGTTCTTTCTGCTTCCAATGGCCCTCGTGTGCGACGTTCTCGACGGGTACGTCGCGCGCACGCAGAAGGGCCGTCAATCCGTCCTTGGCGGAGACCTCGACTCACTGGCCGACGTCATCTCGTTCGGTGTGGCTCCGGCAGTTCTCGGTTTCACCCTCGGGCTGCGTGGTGGCTGGGACATGGTGTGTCTGACGTACTTCGTCGTCTGTGGCGTAAGCCGACTGGCACGCTTCAACGCGACCGCTGCCGAGCTCGCCGACGAGGAGACCGGCAAGGTGAAATACTTCGAGGGCACCCCGATACCCACGACAATCGTGATTGTGGGAGTGCTCGCGATTGCCTTCAGGCTCGACCAGATCGACGGGATGTTGTGGTTCGGGTCTTACCGAATCGCAGGCGCCGATCTGCATCCCATGGCCCTGCTGTACGTCGCCAGTGGCAGCGCCATGATCAGCACTATCCGGATCCCCAAACTCTAGCCCTTGGTGCTCGGTTCTTGGTGCCTGGTCCCGGTGTGACCTGGTCTGTCACACCCCTCGGCGACGATGGAGGTGGAGGATGAAGATGTCCGCTTCCAACGTGATCTGCTTCGAAACGTTTCGCTCGGAACGGAATCGCCGGTGTTCAGAGAGCCAGGGCATTGAGCCGGCGCCCACGGTCACACCATTTCGGGATCGGCTGGCGAGCGTGCTGCTGAGCCGGAGACAGATCGCACATCGGCGCGTGATGCTCGACTTCGCTGGTCAACTGCGAGGGCGACCGGCTGGAACGCTGACTGCGGCAGCGACCGAGCGCGACTAACAGGTTCCCGTGGTCAGCTCCGCACGACGATGGTCTGGCCGATCTCGCGCAGCGCGAGTCGGTCACTCTCCTTCGCGAGCGCTTCCTGAATACGCTCGATCGGTTCCCTGAATGGCTCGTTGCTCAGTCGAAACGACTGATGGTGAACGGGCACGATCAGCCTGGCGCCTGCAGCGTCTGCCATGGTGACCGCCTGCTCGGGCGTGCAGTGGTTGTAGATCCAGGGATCGTATGCCCCGATGGGCATGACCGCCGCATCGAATGGTCCGAAGCTCCGATGGCTCTTGAACACCGGTGTGCCCGCCGTGTCTCCGCCGATCAGGAGGCGGCGGCCTTCGCGTTCCACGACCCAGCCGGTGTAGCCACGCCATGTATCACGGCGAATTCGGGCACCCCAGTGCTTCACCTCGAGCGCTCGAACCACGACCTCGCCCCCCGGAGTCGTGACGGTCGCGCTTTCATTCCAGCGCAGCTCACGGACCGAAGCGTAGTGCCGGCGCGGTAGCAGATCGGAGGTCTCCGTCGCCATGACCGCCGCAGGCAGACCGCGAATCGAGCCAAGTGACGCAGTATCGAGATGATCGAAGTGCGCGTGCGACACGAGGACCAGATCGATCTCGGGAAGTTCGTCAGGCGTCAGCGCGCACTGGACGAGTCTCAGCGGCCCCAGTGTTCCGATGCCGAGATCGACGCCGATGCGCGAATACAGCGTCGGATCCGTCAGGATGCGCACTCCGTAGAAGTTGATCAGGATCGAGGCATGACCGAGCCACGCGAGCGTGACCGCGTTGTCGGACCACGCGGCTGGCGTGGGCTTGTGTGGGGCCGGAGGGATGTCGCGGCCAATCTCCTCGAACCGCTGCCGGATGAATCGAGCGCCCCAGGACGAGGACGCACTCAGCCACGCTGCGCCGCCGGCGCCGGCGGCCGCTCCTGTGATCATGAATTTGCGCCGGGTGAGAATGGAGGGCTTCACGCTGGTGAATACGTCCGTACAGTCTGATGGCAAGCGGAACCTGCGGTCAATCGGCTCATAACTGGTAAGACGTTGGATGGACGCGGCCGGGTTCCGGAGCATGAACGGGAACCTGAACACGAACCGAGAAGATGGAAGATAGAAGCGTGAACAACAGGGTCTTTGCAGAGGCGCTCCGCCACCGCCTGGCCTCACAGCTTCCGGGTGTTGACGCGCAGTCGCGAATGGCGCCTCGTCCGCGTCTCGGGGCCGATCTGGGTCTGGATAGCGCCTCTCTGCGGCCGGCCGCAGCGCTTCTGCTGATCTACCCGCACGAAGACGCGTGGCATGTGCCGTTGACCGTACGGGGATCGGCCTTGCGGCATCACACGGGGCAGGTGTCCCTTCCGGGTGGACGGCTCGATGCCGGCGAGTCAGTCGAGCAGGCTGCTTTGCGCGAAGCACATGAAGAAGTCGGCGTGCTTCCGTCCCACGTCGAGGTCCTCGGACGGTTGACGCCGCTCCCTGTCTTCGTGAGCGCTCACCTGCTTCACCCGGTAGTCGGGTTTTCCCAGGAGCGACCGAATTTCAATCTCGCGTCGCACGAAGTCGACCGGCTGCTCGAAGTCCCGCTCGCGCTCTTGCGCGAACCGGAGCGCGTGCTGTGGGAAGAGCGCGCACGCCTTCGTCCATCGGACGGCGTCATGCAGGTGCCGTACTTCGACCTGCTCGACGCGCGTGTGTGGGGCGCGACGGCGATGGTGCTCGCCGAGTTCGTCGCGCTCGTCGAGGAACTGGGAGAAGTCGGTCTGAAGCGGGACACAGGGTGAGCTGACACAGGACATTTCTCCACGGAGACGCACGCGATCCCGCGTTCATCTTCACAATCGGGCGCAGTCCTGCTGGCCGGATTCTTGCCAGCTCAGATGAGCAGGGAAGAACCGGTAAAGTCCTCGCAGCGAGCTGCCGATGGGCTTGTACATACCCGGTTGGGGACCACACGCCAGGGTGCGTCAGGAGGTGGCATGGGGCCGCTGCAGGAACTGCTCGCCGTCGATCAACAGCGCGCGCTCGAGTTCTTCGTCACGGGTCTGCAGGACGTCGCTTTGCCGGGAGTCGATCGTCAGGAACTGCTGTACAACGCCAGCGTCCTGGCGCACTACGCCCAAGTCTCGACTGTCGCTGAGCTCGAGATGCCAGCGCCGGGCAATTTGAGCGCGGTCTTCGATACCTTCATCTTCAACGCATCGGTGCCGCAGGACGCCCAGCTGATGGAAACCGCCGGCGCACAGTGTCTGTTCCTCACCGGCTTCTTCGAGGACCAGATGCGCGGCCGCCACGACATCCGCTGGTACGCGGAGATCGGCGCCGGCTTCTTCATGCGTGCCGCTGGCTGCGACAGAGCCGGAAAACGGGCGCGCCTGCTGACCATGATGGCCCGGCGCTTCGAGCCGTGGCGACAGACGCATGCCCGGCTCAGTCGGGAACTGCGCGATCAGCAGTACCTCCTCACGCCCCCGTCGGCGTTGATGTAGGCATGGACAGGGCGCGGCGCAGGCCGCACCCTGGAAGCACGCACGGCTACTTCGCCGTATGCGACGACTCCATCAGCACCAGCCCGGAGCCGATCGCCGGTGGCAGATTGATCCGGTCACCGAAGGAGCCCAGGCCGAAGCCCTCGCGCACGGTGCCCTTGACGTCCACGCGCGCACCCTTGCGCGGCACTCCCTTGTCAGACACGATCCACAGCCGCCCGGTGTTGTCGTCCAGTTGATAGGCGCCGCGTCCGAGCGCAGAGTAGCTGTCAACGACGCTGCCGGACAACTTCACTTCCTTGTTCGTATAGCGACTCGGGTCGGCCAGCACCTGGTTGATCGACCGGCTCGCGCACGCAGCTGACGACAGGGCGCCGATCAAAAGGACGAGGAGACCGGCACGCTTGATGATCGATCCGTTCATATAGCACCTCGTGTCCACACAACTCTTCGTCATCAGAACAAGACCGCCACGTCAAGAATGAAGCCGCGATCGTTGTAGACCACGGCATGGCCGTCGATCACGCCGCGATGGTAGCCATGCGGAACCACCACGAGTTCGCGCTCGACGTAGACCGGCACCGGACGCATCCGCTTCGCCCATCCCGGCGGCAGGTGTCCAGTTCGGTAGTAGCGATGGCGTAGCCCAGGCGGCAGCGGCCGGTGATAGGGACGGTAGTACTCGCGTATCACGACGACGTCGTGATCGTGAAAGTAGCGATCGCCGCGGTAATGGTCACCCCGGTAGTAGTCACTGCGCGCGTAGCGTCCGTGTCCCTTCCGTTTGTCTCCCGCTTCGGCCTGTTCGACGAACACTGTCCCACTCAGCAGAATGCCAGCAATCGTGAGTGACACCAGCGATTTCACGTCCCACCTCCGTTGTCGAAGACCCAGGGGAGCCTTCTGCCTGTGGGGACTAGGCAAAGGGCCTGCCAGAGCGGCTTTCCTCAGCTGAAGTGGCTATGGCAGAGTAGGTTACGGGAAACATTGCTGGTTGAATGATTTGTGCGGGCGTCCTCGCAGCATGACGTGTTAGTCGCTGCCGAGGTCAGCAGTAGTACTCTTCAGTTCGACCCCACAGGAGAATCACCCCACATGATTCACGTCGAGAACCTGGTCAAGACCTTTGGCGAGGTCAAGGCCGTGGACGGCAT
>JAICEG010000042.1 GCA_025924295.1 Vicinamibacteria bacterium | reverse complement strand
CCTCGCATGCCTGCATGCCCGGCCGGCGGAGCAGCAGGAACTGGTGGACCTCAAGGACCTCCTCAGCGACGTGGTGCGCGACAGCCAGTTCGAGGCAGAGGCCGCCGGCCGCATGGTCACCCTCGTCCGTTCGTACGACGCGATGGTCCACGGGAGCCGTTCACTGCTTCGGAGTGCGTTCGAGAACGTGGTGAGGAATGCGCTCCGGCACACACCACCGGGCACGAGCGTCGACATCGTCATGGAGCCGTCGAGCGGCGGCGAACGCGGCGCGGTCATCGTGCGCGATCGGGGGCCGGGCGCGCCGCCCGTGGCATTGAATCGACTCTTCGATCCCTTCTACCGCGTCGAGGATGCCCGCGACCGCGAGAGCGGGGGTGTCGGCCTCGGCCTGGCCATTACCCGCCAGGCCATGCTCGCTCATGGCGGTACCGCGACGGCATCGAATCATCCAGAGGGCGGACTCGTCGTTCGTCTCGAGCTTTCGACCGCGACGCCCACGCGGACCGCACGTCACGCCTGAATGTGCCGCCGAAGTCCGTTGCCGCCTGGCGCTCTCTCCCGCGCGAGGTACGATCGGCGTGTCAGCGCCGCCGGCTGACGGCGGCGCTCCCGGGTGACCGGCCCAACGAAGGGTCTACTTCGTCTTCGTTGGCTCCGGCGGCGGTGTCTCCGTCAGTCCCAGCACCGAAGCTCCACTGCGTGCGGTGCCAATCACTTCGTCGACGGGTCGTACCTTGAGGTTGTTGTTGACTTCGCGCACACCGAGGACGCGTTCGACGACGTCTTCGGTGAAGCGCTTCTCGTCCCGCGTACGGACGCTGCCGTTCAACTCGACTTCGCCATTGCTGACCAGCACCTCGATGTCACTCGCATCGATGCGCGGTTCTTCAGTGAGGCGATCGCACACGTCCTCGCGAATGCGTTCGTCACCGCGCCGGTAGCCGCGCGGGCCGCGGCCGGTGTAGCCCTCACGCCGATACCGATCCGTGTCGTACGACGGACCGCTCCACCGTGTTGTCCCATAGGAATCAGCAGTCGCATATCGGCTCGTGTCGCCAACCCCGCGATCCCGATACCCGTATTCCGACTCACGGCCTGGCAGCGTACCGCGCGTTGGCCACGCGCCGCTACGGCCGGTGCTCGGCTGGAACTCGCGCGAACTGCCCCACGGGCGGTCATCGTCGTTCCATTCCGCAAAACCACGCCTGCCGTCGCGGTCACGATCCGTGGCATCGCGCACGGCGTCGCGTGTGCGCTCCCAGCCGCGGTCCATCGAACCTGCCGTTCGACGTCCCGAGTCGCGGTCGTGTTGCGCATCTCGAACTTCATCCATTCGCCGGCGACGCTCCGCCTCATCGTCACCGAACCATGACCGGACCTCGTCCCCGGCCCGGCTGATGACACCGCGATCGTCACGGTCGCGCATGTAACCGCGTTCGTCCCGGTAATCGCGGTCCCGGTCTTCCCATCGATTTGCCATGACTTGCTTCCTCCACACACGTGCGAGAGCAATCGGGACGCCACCTATTTCAGGTCGTGAATGAATCGCGAGTCGAACCGCACGCAACGGTGCCAGCTCGTCCGCCGCGCGGCGGGACGGGAAGATTGTTCAATTTGCAATCGTTCCCACCGACGCGCTCGGGCTCGTTCGCCAGAAGGGCCGGGTACGCGATGCACCTCACCCTGCTGTTTTGGCCGAGATCTCGGACGTCGGGCATCGCGTCACGCACAGAGAGGACCGATGCTGGTGCTGGTATGCAACGTGCTCAGTTCACGACAGACGTCTGCACGGCCACGATACGCTCCCCACCTCTGGCGACAGGTGATGGTCGCTGCTCAACGTTCGCCATGTCTGACCTCCGGAACGACCTCGCCCGCCGTCACCTCGCCAAGATCGTCGATTCGACCGACGATGCGATCATCAGCAAGGACCTCGACGGCATCATTCAGTCCTGGAACCCGGCTGCCGAACGGATCTTCGGTTACATCGCACACGAGGCCGTCGGCCAGTCGATCCGGATGATCATCCCCGAGGACCTGCAGGGTGAAGAAGACATGGTCCTCGCGCGGATCCGCGCCGGCCAGAGCGTCGACCACTACGAGACTCGACGGCGGCGCAAAGACGGAACGGAGATCCGGATCTCGTTGACGGTCTCTCCAATCATGGATGAGACCGGTGTGGTCATCGGGGCGTCGAAAATCGCGCGCGACATCACTGAACGAGCGCGACTGCATGCCGTGGCGGCGGAGCAATCCGCTATCGCACAGAAACTCAGCGAAGTCGGGACCCTGGTGGCATCGTCACTGGATCGAACCACAGTCGTACAGAAAGTGACGGACGTGGCGACGGTCCTCACCCAGGCTGAATTCGGCGCCTTCTTCTACAACGTGCACGATCCGCAGTCGGGCGAAGCCTTCATGCTGTACACCCTGTCAGGTGCGCCGAAGGCGGCGTTCGCCGACTTTCCACCTCCACGGGCAACGGCCGTATTTGCGCCCACCTTCCACGGGCAAGGCATCGTCCGCCTGGACGATGTGACACAAGACGAGCGGTTCGGTCAGAACCCGCCCTATTTCGGCATGCCGAAGGGACACCTGCCGGTGCGCAGCTATCTCGCAGTGCCTGTGAAGAGTGCATCGGGAATCGTGCTCGGTGGATTGTTCTTCGGCCACTCCAGGCCGGGTGTCTTCACCGAGCAGCACGAGCAACTGGCCAACGGTGTCGCGGCATGGGCTTCGCTGGCGCTCGAGAACGCCCGCCTCTACATGGAAGCACGCGAGGCCGACCGCCTGAAAGACGAGTTCCTCGCGGTGCTGTCCCACGAGCTCCGAACGCCTCTCAACGCGATCGTCGGGTACTCGCGGCTGCTGCGGGGGAATGTGCTGAGCGGCGAGAAAGCGGCGCGGGGGCTCGAAACTCTCGAGAGAAACGCCGGGGCGCTCACACAAATCGTGGACGACGTCCTCGACATCTCGCGCATTGTCTCCGGCAAGATACGCCTGGATGTTCAACCAGTCGAACTGCCGCTCGTCGTCCACAACGCCGTGGCCACGGTGCAACCCACGGCTGACGCCAAGGGCGTTCGCCTGCAGACGATCGTCGACCCGCGTGTGGGTCCGGTCTCGGGGGACCCGGCGCGGCTGCAACAGGTCGTGTGGAACCTCTTGTCCAATGCGGTCAAGTTCACGCCCAGGCAGGGCCGCGTCCAGATACGCGTGGAGCGTGTGAATTCGCACATCGAGGTCGCCGTCAGCGATACCGGCGTTGGCATCCGCTCGGATTTCCTCCCGCACGTGTTCGAGCGTTTTCGCCAGGCCGATGCCGGCACGACCCGTAAAACCGGCGGCCTCGGCCTTGGCCTGTCCATCGTCCGGCATATCGTGGACCTGCACGGCGGCTCGGTCGCTGTCGCGAGTGAAGGGGAAGACAAGGGGGCAACGTTCCGCGTGCGCCTGCCGTTGATGATCGTCCATGGCGGCGGCATCCGCGAGACCCGAGAACATCCCCGAACGGCGAAGCCACTGCCGCTGACAGGCCTTGGAGATCTGAAGGGCGTCCACGTGCTCGCCATCGATGACGAACCGGACGCGCTTGGTCTTCTCCGTGTCGTCCTCGAGGCGGCGGGTGCCGAGGTCACCACCATGTCGTCGGCGAGTGAAGGGCTGGAACGCCTCTCTGCAGATCTGCCGAACGTCATCCTCGTCGACCTCGGCATGCCTGACATGGACGGGTTCGAGTTCATTGCACGGCTGCGCGCATCCAACGACGTTCACGTGCGCAACATCCCGGCGGCCGCACTGACCGCGTTCGCTCGCGCCGACGACCGCACCAAGGCGCTCCAGAACGGTTTCGAGATGCATCTTGCCAAGCCCGTCGACCCCGGCGAACTCGTCGCGTCAGTTGCAACGCTCGTGCGCCGATCGTTCCGCGGGCGGTGACGCAGCACGACGTCGCACCTCAGCAGGACAAGGCCGCAGCGCGTGCTAGACTAGATGGAGCTTCTGACAGCTGCGCTTACCGACCTCCCGCATCAGATCCGAGTCATCGCCTCTCCTGCGCTTCGTCGCCGGGCATCCTGCTCGAGCCTGCCATCAGATCCCAGTTGCATCTTTGTGATGCAGGAGCACACATGAATACCAAGCTGTACGTCGGCAATCTGCCGTTCACCACCACAGAGTCTGATTTGCAGGCATTGTTCGAGTCCACTGGTCAGGTCAGCACGATCAACATCGTCCGCGACCGGGCAACCGGCCAAGCGCGCGGATTCGCGTTCGTCGAGATGAGCGATGCCGAAGGCGCCCAGCGCGCGATCAACGAATTGGACAAGCACCAGTTCGGCGGGCGAAGCCTGACCGTCAACGAGGCGAAGCCGATGGCGGCTCGCCCGGGTGGCGGTGGCGGCGGGTTCGGCGGCGGCCGCCAGCGGCGTGAGTCGCGCTGGTAAGGGAGGCCTTCAGCGCCCGGATCCTCGGGTCCGGGCGCGGCGCGTCGACTACGCGTCGAGACGCGCACCCGGTGTATCGTCGGGTACGCTGATGAATCCTCGTCCGGTCGCGCGTCTTCGGAATCTGCTGGGAGCGTCTCTTGTTGCCGTCCTGACGACCGCTATCCCGGATGTTCACGCTCAGGCAGCCGTCCAGAGCAAAGACCCGAAAACCCCGGAGTTGGGCTGGTCGAACACCACCGACCTCAGCCTCGTGGTGACCGATGGAAACTCCGATTCAACCACCCTCGGCTTCTCGAACCAGCTTCGTCGCCGATGGCCTAACGCGCGATTCGAATTCGATGTCAGCGGCGTTCGCTCCTACAAGTCGGACGATCGTTTTTTTCTGATTGATCCTGGTCTCGAGTTCCCGGTCGGCGGCGCGCCGTCCAATCCAACGTCGTCCCTCGTCAAGCCCGAGCCGACACTCGATGTTGGCAACTACCTCATTCGCGGAGCGTACGAAAGAGACATCACTCCACGGTTCTTCTGGAACGCAGGGGCGAGCTGGGACCGCAACGAGGACGCCGGCATCCTGAACCGCTACATCGCATACGGGGGGTTCGGACACAACTGGGTAGACACTCAACGAAGGCGCTTCGCGACCAGCTACGGCATCAGCTACACCGACCGTGAAGAAGAAGAGCCGGATCCAGAGAAGGATCGCCGCTTCGGCGGCGCCCGCCTCGGGTGGGACTACACGGAGCGGTTCAACGCCGGGACGACGTTCGACAGTGACTTCGCGCTAAACGCCAATCTCTCAGACCCGGTCGACTACTCGGTCAACACCGTCAACGCGGTATCGGTCTCGGTCAACGACCACATCGCGATCAAGGTCAGTCTCCAGTGGCTATTCGAGAACGAGCCAGCGCTCGAGTCCGATCTCGACGTCATCGCGTATGTCGAGGTCCTCAACCCTGATGGCGTTCCCGGCACCGGTGACGAACGCTTCCGAACAATCGAGTCGGGTGACACCAAGCTCGTACTGGGGTCGTCCGACGCTCGCAAAGACAAGCTCGACACGATCGTCCGGACATCTCTCGTGCTGCGGTTCTGAGCTGCACACGGCGATGCGTTTCTGGCTCAGAATCCGTTCGCGGTTGTGGCGCCGGCCAGCGCACCCGGCGTGTACCCGTCCAAAGCTCATCCCGGTCTCCGCCCGAAACAGGCAGCGGGGTGACAGAAATCACGCGGCACGTCGCCGTGTCGAACACCGGCGCTCGAGCACTGAGGGGAAAGTAGAGCGACCGCATCGCCACTTCACCCCACATGTGGATGGAGTGCGGAGTGCCCGCCGAGATCAGGACAGCGCGCCCGGGCGGAATCATCCACGTCGTGCGATCACCCGTGACCGTCATCGCGCCGCTGGACGCGAACAGCAGCTGATGCGCCTCGTGCGCGTGAGGATGAATGACGTAGCCATTGCTGTAGGTGGTGCGGAGCGCACGCGCCACCAGGAAAGGCTCCTGTTCCGCGGTGAGCCGCCGCGGAGCGACGGCAGGCTGGCGGTTCTGCGACATTCATTGTCAATCTAGCGCAAGACGCGGTCGGCGGCGCTGTCGTACAGTCGTCCCATGTCCAACAACGTTTCTTTCTTTGCGATCAATGCAGACGATGTGCCGCGCGCCCGGAGCTTCTATGAGACCGTCTTTGGCTGGCGCTTCGAACCGTGGGGACCACCCGGCTTCTACCTGATTGAGACCAGCTCGGCGCCCTCCGGCGCCGTCCGCGGCGGACTGCAGGAACGACGCGAACTCGTGCCCGGAGAGAAGATGGTCGGCTTCGAGTGCACAATCTCCGTCGTCAACATCGACCGGGCGATTCGCACCATCGAGGACAACGGCGGGCGCATCGCGGCGCCGAAGTTTCACATTCCCACTGTGGGGACCGCCGCGTATTTCGTCGATCCAGAAGGAAATGTCGTCGGCCTCATGCAACCTGAACGGAAGGCATGACCGGCACGGTGCTGCAGGTCAACGTGTCGCAGGGCGGCATTCCCAAGGTCGCGATCCCGTCGGGAGAACTCACCGAGACCGGAATCATTGGCGACGCGTGGCGCTATCCGTTCCACGGCGGTCCACGCAAAGCGATCCTTCTGATCACGAGCGAGGGGATCGAGGAACTCATCTCGCAGGGCTTTCCATTGTTTCCCGGCGCGCTGGGCGAGAACCTGACCACTCGCGGCCTCGACCGCCGCAGGCTCCGCCTCGGGCAGCGCTTTCGCGCAGGCGACGCCACGATAGAGCTGACACGCGTGCGTACCCCTTGCGCGACACTCGATGTGTACGGCACCGGCATCCAGGCGGCTGTCTACGATGCCAGGGTGCAGGCCGGGGACTTCGGGTCACATCGATGGGGCTCGAGCGGCTTCTACGCTTCGGTGATTCAACCGGGCATCGTGCGGCCCGGCGATGCGGTGACGCTGCTCGGGTGATCTGGCGCTTCTGTGCTGGTTCAGTCGCGCGGCCACGCAGGGGCCCGCCGATCGATGCGCCAGAGAATGAAATCGGTGGCGGGTGGCGTGCCGCCGAGCGCGCGCAGCATCTTCGCGCACTGCGCGCGGTGCCCCTGCGAGTGCAGACATACCTGCAGCAAGGCTTCCGAGACCAGGCAACGACCACCGGGGATGAGCGCGCTCTCCAGGGGCCGCGAGAGCGCAGCATCCGTGGCGCCAGCAAGCCACGTCGTCTCGCGCTCGTGAGTCGCCCGGAAGCGCGCACACAGCAGATCGAGCGTCTCAGGCACACGCGTCTCCACCTCGGCGACGAATGGCTCTCCGACGATGGCCAGGAGCCAGAACCGATTCGACACCAGCATGTGATGGAGCAGCGTTCGCAGCTGAGCGTCTGCTGACGCGGCGTGATGTTGCCGGACTGCGTTCAGCAGCTCAGCGTCAGCGTAACCCTTGTGCGCAGTCAGATCGCGAGAATCTCCTGCGTCGCGTCCTCGGCATCCTCGCGATTCCACAGCATCCGCAGCGCGAGGCCATACACATCGCCCTGGAGCTCTCGCACGAGGCTTTCGACGGCATCACGATCGCCCTCGAGCGCCCGCCTGGCAATGTCCTCGAGCGCTACCGGCGCCATGTCACTCCTCCATCAGTGATTTCAGGGTGGTGAGCTCGGACTGCAGGAGAACGCGCTGCGCCTCGAGCGCACCCTCGACCTTCTCCAGGGCGACCGGTGGCGCGTGCAGCACGAAGCTGTAGATCGAGGTCCCGCGCGTGCTCGCCGTCACTCGTGAGTGAGCGATGCCGATGCCACCGTCTGGAAACGTGAGCCGCCAGTCGACGACACGGGTATCGGCATCCGAGAGCACGTCGAGGCCGACATCAACGGTTCCGTTTGGCGTCTCCAGTCGCGCTCTCCCCTCCTCTGCCGAAACAAAAGCATGGGCCCAGCGCGGCAGGTTGCCCGGCTCGCGCAAGAACGCAAATACCCTGTCGGGCGACGCCGCAATCTCAATCCCCTGCACGTCGAACATGCGCATGGTTACACTCTCCCCTCTCCTGCTTCTTTGGACGAGAGGGGGAACCGGAGTGTGAAGCTACCTGCGAATACTGCCGCGCTTCCTGGTGCCTGTCGCGGGTACGACCTGGAACGAGCCGACCGGATTCGACGTGCCATTCACGATCACCTCGACCATATGACGGCCGGGCTGGGGCTTTCGAGTTGTGTGCACGGCGAGTGACACCGACGTCGAGAATGCAACGCGGCCGCGCGGCGGCATGACGACACGTTTGAGCTTGAACACTTTCGGTGCGGCACGGCCATCGGCCTTGATGAAGTGAACGGCCAGGTCCACCAGCATTTCCTGGGTGCGGCGCGAACGACCGCACAGCGTGAACTCGATCGCGACCCGGCCGCCGATCGCGACACGGCGAGGGGAGATCCGCACCTCGTCCAGAGCCACCGACGCCTTCTGACCGTAACCAAGGAGCCGCAGCGCATCGGCCTCTCCACGTTTCACGGCGCTCCGCAAGGCGTGTTCGACGAGCGCACGACGGTCGCTCGATGCCGTGACGAGCCACGACTCGCACGTCCGCATCAAAAGCGCGGGGTGCACCTTGCCAAGATCGTTCAGGTTGTTGGCCACGCTCCGCCGCACGACCGACGCGGGATCGTCCTTGAGCAGTTCGAGTAGGGCAAGCACGCGATCCGGATGCTCATCGAGCCAGGCCACTCGGGCGGCCCAGGGCAGGCGCAGACGGGTGCCTTCGGATACCAGGCGGCGCACGTGCGGATTCGAGTCGTGCGCCCATTCACGCAGTTGTCCGAGCGTGCGCTCGGGGTACTTGATGATGAAGGGCCTGATGCTCGACTCGGCACTGAAGCGCTTCGTCAACTCGTACTGCGCGCGCATCGAGACCTCGAAATGATCGAGGCCGTGTTCGGCGACGAAGATCGTGTGCGGCAGGTAGTAGAACGGCGCCATGCCCGCGCCGATGAGCTCGTCCGACGCATGCTCGGGACCAAGCGACCGAATCAACACATCGACGGCATCGGGATACGGCGCCGGGAGATGCACCGCGAGGGCGCGCGCGATGTGTCGTCCCCGATCGAGGAGCTCGAGGCGATCGAGCCCGGTCGTTGCCCGTGCGACGAACGCGCGCGCAGGAAACCCCGGGTGTACGCCAGCGAGGTCGCCGGCCAGGCGCCGAACCAGTGCCGGCGAGAAAAACGTCTTCAGCGGGTCGCCCACGGCGCTACATCGGAGCTTACTTCTTTGATTCCTGCGAGTAGTCGATGAAGCCGAGCTCCTTGCACGGGTCAGGTTTGTACGGCAGATCGGCGACGCCAATGACGTCCGAGCCGGCGTATTGCCCCTTGAAGTAGACAGGGTCTTCGGCGGTGTACTGGCGCGTCAGCAGCATCTTCTCAGGATCGAGTGAAAAACGCTCGACGATGTGCAGCTTGTCGCTGCTGAGGATTGGCGGAGACAGCACTCCCGGCGCAAAGCCGACGGTGTCGACGATCAGCACGTCCTTCTCCCAGCGGCCGATCGAGTGCCCCGCGCGACTCGGCTTGATGTTCGCGGGATGCGTCTTCATGTTCATGTGAATCGTCCGCGTGAACCCGAGCTGCCCGTACTGCAGGACGATGGTGTCGCGATTCTGCGTGATGCGATTGACGGGGCCGTCGAACGCCCAGTCGAAGATGATGCTGGTCGTCTCGCAGCGCATACGCGGGTTGTTCTTCGAGAACAACACCGCGAACTGCTCCGCGCCCTTCTCACCTTCGGGTGTCAATTCAGCCCCCTGGATGACACGCGGACCGCCCCGGCCGCCGCCACGCGGTCCACCAATCCGTCCCTCCCCCGGCTTGTACTTCTCGACCGTGCTCAAGGGCACGAGCGCGCCGCCGCGACCGCGCGGATCGGTCATGACGAGCTGCTCGGGCGCCCAGTCGCCGGAGATATTCGGCTCGCCGCTGGGGCGACGCGCCGCGCGGACCGGCCTGGCAGCCGGTGGCGCACCCCTGGTGAGCTGCCCATAGCGATCGACACGCTTGCCGTCGGCGAAGACGATCGTGTTCAGGTAGCACGAGGTGGGATCGTTGCGATCGGGCGATCCCTCGAAGGTGAGCGGCTCACCCTTCTTGAACATCTCGGGGCTCCACCCCGAGCGCCTCAGCACGGTCGCGGAACGCATCTCACAGCGGTACTTCGTGACCTTGCCGTCCGCTCCCTTCACGTCGAAGTAGATCCACGAGTGCGGGTTGACCAGGTCGAGCCCGGTGAAGGTGCCCGCGAGCTTGATCTCTTTCGAACCGTCGAACGTGCCGCCGCCATGATGAGCTGCGACCGGCGAGACCAGCGCGAACACGACTGCCAACAGCAGGGAGGCTCGGATCATCTCAGTGCTCCTGAAGGGGATTCTACGCTGACCTCGCCTTTGCCCTTTGCTCTTTGCCCTTTGACCTTCGTATGATCGCGGCATGGCGCAGTGGTTGGTGAAGGAAGAACCGGAGCACTACGGGTACGACACGCTCGAGAAGGATGGCAAGACGGTCTGGGCTGGAGTCAGGAACCCGCTCGCCCAGAAACACCTGCGCGCGATCCGGAAGGGCGACCGCATCTTCTACTACCACACCGGTAAGGAGAAGGCTGTCGTCGCCGTCGCCAAAGCGGCCAGCAACGCCTACGCGGACCCCGGTGACACGACCGGCAAGCTCTCCGTCGTCGACGTCGTGCCCGACAAGCGGTTGAAACGGGCCGTGACGCTGGCAGAAATCAAAGCCGACAAGCACTTCGCCTCGTTCCCCCTCGTCCGCATGGCGAGGCTGTCCGTCATGCCGGTGACCGACGAGGAGTGGGCACGGATCGAAGCCCTCAGTCGCTCGTGAGGCTCGGTGTCATCGCCTGGCTGATGGCCATCCTCCTGCCCTGGCCGCCGGCGACGGCATCAGCGCAGGATGCAACTCCTCCGGACGTGCTGGTGTCCCGCCACCTTGCGGAAGCCGAAGACCTCCGCGTTGGCTCTGTGATTCGGCTCGCCCTCGACGCCACAGGAACAAAGGCGCGAGAGTTCCGCGTCGCGGGTATCTACGAACCGACGCCTGACCCCTCACGCCTCGGCCAGGTGCCGCGCTCGGTTCGACTGCACCTGCCCGATCTCCTCGACATGACGCGACCGCTGGACGTACCTGCCGGCGCCGAGTACGTCGCATCGGTCAACGTGGCGCTTGTGGACCCCGCCGACGCCGAGCAATTTGCACGCGACGTCAACGCGCGACTGCCGGGCGTGCTGGCACAGCCCTCGGGCGAGGCCGCCGGTTCCGCCGGCCCGTTTCGCGTGCTCGAGCGCTTCCACCTGGCCATCGCAGTCGTCACGATTGTCGCGGCCACGGTGTTCCTGCTGGCCCTGACGATCATGCTCGTCGACGAGCGCCGGGAAACCGTTGGTGTGCTTCGACTGATCGGGCTGCCGGTGCGGCGGATCCTCGTCCAGATCCTCCTCGAAGGGGTGCTCGTCGCGAGCGTGGGAGCCGCCTTCGGCCTCGTGCTGGCACTGCTGTCCGAACAACTCATCAACCTGTTCTTCCAGTGGCGTTACGACACGGCGCTCGTCTTCGTCCGCATCACGCGTGACGTCGCGCTGACGTGCGTGGCGATCGCCGTCCCTCTCGGCGCGTCGGCAACGGTCGTGGCATCGTGGGCACTCCTGCGACGCGGGGGCCTCAGGCTCGCCAGGCGATGAATGCGATCGGATTTGCGTGGCGCAGCCTGGTGCGGCAGCCGGCACGCGCGGTGCTCGGCGTTCTCGGCGTGGCGGCCGTCGGGGCGCTGCTGTTCGACATGCTGCTGCTATCGCGCGGACTGATCGTGTCGATGCAGGATCTGCTGGATCGCGGCGGCTGGGACATTCGCGTGAGCGCCGCGGAGCTTCCGGGCAGCGGCCTGCGCGTGCCGAACGCGCTGGACGCAGCGGATTCGATCTCGAGGCTGCCGTCGGTACAGGCCGCGCTCGTCATCCGATCGGCACTAGCGCGAATCGACCGCGCCTCCGGGCGACCGATCCGCGCGTCCTTTCAGGGTGTCGCCACGCGTTCGACACATCCGTCAGGCTCACGCCTCCGCGCGCCATGGACGATCCTGCGCGGGCGCGATGCCGCGGGTCCTGACGAAGTGGTCGTCGATGAGCGCATCGCCGCGGAGTCGCAACTGGAACCGGGCAGCGAGATCACGATGCGCGCTACGTGCGTCACCGATCTCGAAGCGCTGCCCGCGACACGCCTGAAGGTCGTCGGCGTCGCCGAGTTCCCGTTTCAAACGACCAACGAGCACACGACCGGCGGCACGCTCGACGCGCTGAAAACGGCGTGCGGCGGCAATGTCGGCCACGATGCCGACCTGATTCTCGTCACCTCGACGGGCGATCCCGACGGAACCGCTGGGGCAATCCGAGGCCTGCTTCCGGAGGTAACGGCGGCGACCAACCGTGAAGTCGTCGGGCGCCTGCAACAGACCGGCTTCACTTACTTTCGACAGATCTCGAGCGTGTTGACCACCGTCACGGTGTCGTTCGCGGTCCTCCTCATCACCGTTCTGCTGACCGTTTCGGTGAACCAGCGGCTCGGCGAGATCGCCGCGCTGCGAGCGCTCGGCTTTTCACGCATACGGGTCGTGAAGGACGTGTTGGCGGAGTCCGCGCTGATTGTCGGCATCGGCGGCGTGCTGTCACTGCCGCTCGGTCTGCTCCTGGCGTCGGGCCTCGACCGCATTCTCAAAGGGATGCCGGGGATCCCGGTCGCTCTGCACTTTTTCGTGTTCGAGCGGCAGGCACTCTACGTCCATGCGGCGCTGCTCACGGCAACCGCGATCATTGCCGCGCTCTACCCGATGCGGATCGTCTCGAAGCTGCCGATCGCCGCGACACTTCGCAACGAGGTGATCGGATGATCGTCGACGCCCGCGGCGTGAGCCGAGTGTTCTCCATGCCTGCCGGCCCGGTGACGGCGGTTCGCGAGGTGACGCTGCAGATCCGCGATGGCGATCACATCGCCGTGCGGGGGCCATCCGGGTGCGGCAAGTCCACGCTGCTCCACATGCTCGGCTGCGTGGAGACACAGACATCGGGCACGCTGCTCTTCGACGGCCAGGACGTGAGCCGCCTGTCGGACGCCCGACGCAGCCTGCTGCGACTGCGCCACATCGGGTTCGTCTTCCAGCGGTTCTTTCTACTGCCGATGCTGACCGCGCGGGAGAACGTCGAGCTACCAATGTCAGAGGCCGGCCTTCCAAGAGCAGCGCGCCAGCAGCGGGTGCGCGAGTTGCTCGAGTACGTCGGCCTCGCCGCACGCGCCGATCATCGTCCCTCGCAGCTTTCCGGTGGTGAGATGCAGCGCGTGGCCATCGCGCGTGCGCTCGCCAATGGGCCGCGACTGCTGCTCGCCGACGAACCGACTGGTGAGCTCGACGAGACTACGGGCGCACAGATCGCGGCGCTGCTCGACCGCGTCAATCAGAGTGGAACCGCCCTCGTCATCGTCACGCACGATCCGGCGCTCGCCAATCGCGCCTCGCGTGTGCTGACCATGCGCGACGGCCAGATCGAAAGCGAGCAGGTCGCATGATCGGAAGGCTCGCATTGCGATCGCTCACCGCTCATCCGGTGCGGAGCGCCGTGCTCGCCGCGGGGTTCGGGGTCGGCGTCGCCGTCATGGCCATCCTTCTCGGCGTCGCGAGCATCGTCCTCGAGCAGGCGCAGTCGCCGGCGCTGGTCGGCGGCGGAGACGTCAACATCCGGTTGTCGCTGGCGGTGCCGCCGCAAATCGTGTTGTCCGGCACGCTCCAGTCCGAGGCGCTTCGTCCGCGCATTCGCGCGGCGGCCGCGTCGCACACCACCGACCTGTTCCTCATTCACAACGGCCGGGCCACCCAGGTCGCGGCGCGGGGAGGCATCCCGAGCGTCGAGCGCGAACTCGGCGACCCGGAAGTCGCGGCGATCGACGGCTGGCGCGACACACCTGAAGACGCGGCATGGACGCGCCAGTCGCCCGAGACGGTGCTGCGTCAGATCGATCGGTTCCACGGCGTGCCGGACGTCCCAGAGTGGTCGGGGTCGTGGGCCGAGTGGCTCTACTTCAACGGCCGGTCGAGCAATGCGCGCTTCTACCTGGCGTTCATGGTGGGACCGCGCACCAAGCCGGACACGCGTGTCGCGACTGTCCGCCTTCAGATCGAGCGCAATGGACGGATGCAGTCGTTCGCGACCGGGGCCGAAATTTCCGAAGGCGAGATATCCAAGGCGCCCGACCTTTCGGTCGGGAGCAACTCAGTACGCCTCGATGGGCTCGTCTACCGGATTCATCTCGACTTGAAGGATGCTGACGGCCGTCGCGCGAGTGGCGACATCGCGATCGAAGCATCCGCCGGACGCCTGATGCCCCCTGTTGAAATCACCGGCGCCCGCGGCTGGCGAACCGGGTATGTCGTCCCGGTGATGTCGGGAACGCTTGAGGGGGCCCTGATGGTCGATGGCGAACCAGTCTCACTCGCGGGCGGCACGGGGTATCACGATCACAACTGGGGTTTCTGGAAGGACGTGTCGTGGCAGTGGGGACAGGCGCAGCACGGCGATCTGTCGCTCATTTACGGAAGGGTATTTCCACCACCTGAGGCGGCCGATCCGGAACGCATTCCGGGTTTCGTCGGAGTGTTGGGGCCGGACGGCCCGCTTGGTTACGCCACCGACGTGCGCATCACCGAGACCAACGACGACCAGGGGCAGCCGCGCACGATCGCCGTGCGCGCGCGCAGCTCATCACTCACGATCGATCTGCGCTTCGACGTCGCCTCAACGGTCACGAATCGAATGACCGGTGCGCTCGCAAACGATGTGAACTTCCTCCAGATGCGCGGTCAATACACCGTGTCCGGACGCGCCGGCAACCGTGACCTCGAGTTCACCGCGCCGGGAGCGGCAGAAACATTCCGAGGGGATTGATTTTGACATTCCCGTAGGGCGGGTCTTGTTCTTTAGACCCGCCTTGTACGCCGGGTCCAAAAATCAGGACCCGGCCTACGTTGTCGGACCCAAGAGCAGGACCCACCCTACCCCTCCAATGCGTGGCGCGCGGCGATCTGAGCGCGCCGACGCCGCCGGGCGAGCGCAGAGAGCGTGGCCTCGAGCGGGAGCTCGGCCTGCCGGGCATTCCATCCGCGAGCCATCCGTGCCGCGACGTCCTGGCGCCACGTGACCTCCATCCGGAAACAATCGAAGCAGAGGGTGCGTGGCCGAAGGGCTGACGGGTCACCGCTTTCGTCGCGAAACCCGTAACGTGCCTCGCGCGTGCGGCAGCCCACACACAGGGGCGCCTGCCGTTCCGCGCGCCGTGCCGCCGGTTGGACGCGCGCTTTCAGAAACCCGCGATACAACGCCAACTGGCCTTCATCCCGCCTGAGTGCTTCTGCCATCTCGAGCTCCTTCGATCTCAACTTCCAATTCCCAACTCCCAATTCCCAACCGACCTGCGTGCTCGGGAGTTGGAGGTTGGCGTTTGGGAGTTATCTCTTCGTCAAGGCGAGAGTATCGAGAGGGTGTGACAGACTAGGTCACGTGGGAAAAGGGGATGAAGACGCGATCGACGCGCTCTTCCGGCTGTCACCGCCCGAGTTCGTGTCCGCGCGCAATGCGCTAGTGGCGCAGCTCAAGAAATCGGGCCAGGACGATCTGGCCAACCGGGTGA
This sequence comes from Vicinamibacteria bacterium, assembly GCA_025924295.1. GTDB lineage: Bacteria > Acidobacteriota > Vicinamibacteria > Vicinamibacterales > UBA2999 > Gp6-AA40. The sequence continues at coordinate 2,525 of JAICEG010000042.1, read as the reverse complement.
AATCGATGACGAAGCCATCGATTTCGGCCTGGACCGTCAATCAGTTGTATTGGAAGCATCGCAGTGCTTTCGACAAGCTGCTCGCGACCGGTGAACGCCTCCGTCAGGCCCAGGCCTCACGCCTGGCGGGCAAGAACGCCGATCTTCACCGCCTGCTCAACGAGCGACGCGAAGAGTTGTCTGCGATGGCTCGAGTCGCGGCCGACATCCTCCAGAAGGCAAGCGGCGCGGCGCCTCCCGGCGTCATGCGACGGGTGACGGCATCACTCGAGGCGCTCTCGGCCTACGGAACGCTCGAAGGCGTACCGCGCGCCGGGCGGCTCATGGAGGACGTCGACCCGCCTGGATTCGATGCGTTGGCGGCACTGGTCCCGCGCGTCGGCGACGGCTCGAAGGCGACGGCGCCCAGCAAGGTGCTCACGTTTCAGAAGCAAGCCAAGGCCGCACCCAAGGGCAAAGGGCGGTCGCCGGTCGACGGCAAGGAGAAAGAGAAGCAGCGGCAGGCGGAGCTGGCGGCCGCGCGGGCGGCCAAACAGGAAGCATCGCGAGGGGTCGTCGAAGCACGACGCGTCGCGCAGAAGGCGCAGACCACGCTCAAGAAGGCTGCGATGCACGCCAAGGACACCGAAGAGACGATGGTCGCGACCGAGGCGCGTCTGCAGAAAGTGGCAGAACAGGCGCACGAGGCGCGACAGAAGGCACGACGCGCGGCGGTCGAAGCCGAATCCGCGGCGCAGGCTGTCGAGGAAGCAGAACGCGCGCTCGAGCGAGCCACCCGGGAGTTGTCTGATCTGCAGGACTGATCAGAGCATTTGAGATTTTGGATCTTTGATTGTTGATTGGTTTGGGATTTTGGAATGTTGATCTGTGAGTGCGACAACCCGGCACGACCTCAATCGTCAATCAACAATCATCAATCAACAACCAATCGATAACCGCCAAATCAAAGATCTCCAATCAGTCAGTCCCCACCCCCATCTCCCCAACCCACCGCTCGGCTCCGGCGACTTCTACTCCGAACTGATCGAGCAGCCGCGCTACGGTGTAGTCGACGATGTCGTCGATGGTACGAGGGTGGTTGTAGAAGGCCGGGAGCGGCGGCATCACCATGGCGCCCATGCGCGCGAGCGTCAGCATGTTCTCCAGGTGAATGGCGCTGAGCGGCGCCTCGCGGACCGCGAGCACGAGCTTCCGTCGCTCTTTCAAGACGACATCCGCCGCGCGATGAATGAGGTTCTCACCGTAGCCATGCGCGATCGCCGCGAGCGACTTCGCGCTGCACGGCGCGATGATCATCCCGTCAGTTCGAAACGAACCACTCGAGATGGATGCGCCCATGTCCCCGGGCGCGTAGGCCACGGTGGCGAGCCCCTCGACGTGTTCGCGCGTGTACGGGGTCTCGTGCAGCAGCGTCCGGGCACCCCAGCGGCTGAGGACGAGATGCGTCTCGACACCTGACTCGCGCAGGCGCTCGAGCAGACGCACGCCGTATATCGTTCCTGTGGCGCCGGTGATGCCGATGATGAGACGCAATCCGATCTCCCTCTCGTAGGGCTGGTCCCGCCTTGTGGACCCGCCAGGCTCGTCTCCAGTCTATCGTCTCCGGCGGGTCTAGACAGCGAGACCCGCCCTACGTTCAGATATCATCATCCTTCGTGCTCAAGCGCCAGACTGAAGGCTCCGTCATCTGCACCTCCTGCGGCGTGCTGGTCGGAGTCAACGACGAGACCTGTTACAACTGCGGCCGGCGGAACCCGGGCATGTGGGGATACGCCCCCGCACTGCGCGCGCTCGGCGGCGATCTCGGCTTCGCGCCGTTCGTCATCGGCACGTGCGTCGTCCTGTATGGACTGACGCTCGTGTTTTCAGGTGGCAACATCGGGATGAATGGGCTGTTCGGCCTCCTGTCGCCGAGCAGTCAGGCGCTCTTTCTGTTCGGCGCGAGCGGTGCGCTGCCAGTGTTCGCCGGCGACCGCTGGTGGACGATCTTGAGCGCCGGATGGCTGCACGGCGGTGCGTTGCACATTCTGTTCAACATGATGTGGGTCCGGCAGCTCGCACCGGCCACGGCAGAGATGTACGGCCCTGGCCGCATGGTGATCATCTACGTTGCGGCCGGCGCAGCCGGGTTCGCGTTGAGCTCGTTCGCCGGTGCGTTCATTCCACCCCTGCTCGTTCTGCGCGGCGGACAATTCACCGTGGGCGCGTCGGCAGCCATCTTCGGTCTGCTCGGCGCGCTCGTGTACTACGGCCGCAGGAGCGGCAGCAGCCACGTTGGCAGTCAGGCCAAGAGCTTCGCGTTGATGATGGGGCTCTTCGGCTTCATCATGCCGGGGGTGGACAACTACGCACATGGTGGAGGATTTGCCGGCGGCTATCTGATGGGGCGACTGCTCGACCCGCTCAAGCCTGAACGGGTGGATCACATCGTCATCGCACTGCTGTGCCTGGGCGCGTCGCTCGTCTCCATCGTGGTCTCGGTCGTGCACGGCGTGCAGTTCCTGAGATAGATCGGAGAGAGGCAT
>JAICEG010000041.1 GCA_025924295.1 Vicinamibacteria bacterium | reverse complement strand
GGCGACGAATACGTGCGCTTGCAGGCGATCGGCCGGAGGCGGGTTGCGGCGCTCGCGCATGGCGCGGTGCAACTCGGCATACGTGAATCCGTCCTTGGCTGCGCCATTGGACTGGCCGCCTTCGAACGGGTCCACGATCACCTGCACATCGAAGCCGGCCGTGGCGAACGCCGACTCGATGCTGATCTCGGAGCCTGCCCGGTTCTTGAATGAACGGTAGAACGGCATGCCGGCGAGGCCGTCGACCTCGATCGTGAGCTTTCGCAGCCGGCTGCTGGACCACTCGGCGCGCCCGGCGACGATGTCCCTGAAGCCGCCCTCGAGATCGACCCCAAGCTGGAACACGCCGATACCGCGATCGTCGGCCTTCAGTTCGATCGCGCCGGTAAACAGCCGTGGGTTGCCGCGGAACTGCACGGCGCCCGCTACCATGCCATCACTGAATGTTGGCGCCGTCGCGATGAATGACGCCACGAACGTTGACCGGAGGTTGATATCGCCGCTCACCGCAGCGTGCGTGCCGGTCTGGTCGACACGGATTTCAACGGTCAGCTCGTCGCTGACACCACGATAAGTACCGCTTCGCATGGCTGTCTCGCAGTCTGTACATCTCCCTAAACGAATGAGCGGGTCGGTGTGAACAAACCTGGAGCTGATGATCAGAGAGGGGAGGCGGGCTGGTCGGTGACATCCACGAGGGTCGCGTGCAACGCGGTGACGAGAGCTGCCGGTGCGAGCCCGACCAGAAAGCCGCGACGGCCGCCGTTGACGTATGCCACCTCGAGATCGACGATCGTCCGCTCGATGTAAACGGGTAGCGGCTTCCGCGTTCCGAACGGAGACGTCCCTCCAACCAGGTAGCCGGTGTGCCGTTCGGCCACCTCCGGCCGGCACATTGCCACGGTCTTTGTCCCGATGGCGCGTGCGAGCGCCTTCAGAGACACTTCACGATCGCCGTGCATGAGGACAATGAGCGGCTGCTTCCGTTCGTTCTCCATGACCAGGGTTTTCACGACAGCGTGTTCAGACACGCCGAGTTCTCGCGAGGAGACCCGGGTCCCGCCGTGTTCCTCGTAACGGTAAACATGTTCGGTGAAAGCGATGCCGAGGCGTCGAAGCGCGTGCACGGCGGGTGTTGCAGACACGAGGGTCAGGGCTGGGTGAGCTCTTACTTGCAGCGGTCCGCCGGCGTCCGCCGGTTGCGCCACTTCAGGTGACAGCCGGCGCAGGCGGTGCTGAGTTCTTCGGAGATCTCGATCATCTTGTCCTGATTCCTGGTCTGGGCCGCCTTGTAAGCATTCATCCCGGCGCTACGAACCTCTCGGACGAACTTGGACCAGTCCGGGTCCTTCATCGGAGCGGGCACGCCATTGGAGCAGGCTCTCCCTGGAATCAAGAGCAAGTTCGCGGACTCGGCAAGCGCCATCGCTGCATTCTCGATCGCCTGCCAGCCTCCATAGGTGCTGGTGAGAGGGTCGGTCGCCATCGCGGGGTCGTTGCCCGGGATGGGTTTCACGGTTCCCGGATCGTCGGCTTGCGCGAAGAACACCACGTTGGCTGCCGGATACAGAACGCCGCGCATGAGTTGGTTCATGTTTGCCTGAACCTGCTGTGCCTCGTTCGCTGACGGCTCCTGCGCCAGCGCCGACACCCCACACGCCGCCAATACGACGAACAGAGTCAATCCAGTCCTGAGCATGCGCCTAGGTTAGGCTGGGACCGACGCGAGCACAACGTCTGGTGCGTCAGGAGAATGTGAGTCGAGCGGCCCGCAGCTGCCGGCCACGCTGAGGATCGGCTAACTGGGTTCCGCCTGTTCCGGCTTCCTGGGCACGGTCACGATCCGGTGCGGTTTGTCCGGATCGGACTTGTCGAGACACCAGACTTCGTTGCAGAAGTCGCAGCGGTAGTAGTCCACCAGTGCGATGGAAGAAGAGTCTTTCAGAAATCGGCCGGTGCGCTGACAGCGCGGGCACGGGCGGGTCGGCATATCCAGCTGAAGCTTAGATCGAGCTGGCCCGGGTCGTCTGTCCGAATCTGACATTCGTCGCAGGCGTGACGACGTTCCTGAACGCCGCTCAGCCGACGACCACCTTGATGCGCGTGTACAGGCGGTCTCTCAACTCGTCAGCCGTCCGCCACACGATGTGGTTGTACTGCCGCGTGTCGAAGTGGGCGCGCTCGTAGTCGTCGACCCGGCAGGTCCAGATCACTGGCAAGCCACGGCCGACCGCGTACCCCGCCTCGAAGTACACGCTGGGCCGGTGCTGTGCGAACTCGGCGACAACGAACCGGCTGCGATTCAGTTCGAGGACGATCCGCTCGTCGACGCGATCCGCGTGCTCCTGGCGGCTGAGGATGAGCGGTTGGTAGCCGGCCTTCTGGACAGCGGGCGCGATCGACTCGGTGTAGATCCATTCCAGGTCGGGATCGAAGGTCATGGCCACGAATGCCTGCGCGAAGGACGTGGAACCGGCACGCAACTGTTCCACCCGTGCCCACCCTTTCAGGCTGACCGCCGCCCAGTCGAAGATGGGCGGATCCGATCGCACCGGAGGCCCATCGAGCAGCCCGTCCTGCAGCAGGTGGTGCAGCAGGAACATCAGCTCGCCGCCGCTCGTGCAATAGGCGAGGGAGCGGTCGCGTGGCCCGTGTATGTTGTGCCGCTTGCCGGCGGATTCGCTCATGGCCGCGAGCGTCAGGAGCAACCTCTCCGAACGCTCGGGCACCGTGGCAGGCGCAGCGTCGGCCATCGTCGTCGCGCTCTCGGCCGACACCATCGTGTCATCCCGCCCGCGTGCGGTCAGTTCTCGGAGGTAGCCTGATACGAGATGCAGTCGATCGAGCGGAAACGCGGCAGCGCGAGCACCAGGATCCACGTGGCGGGGCTCGTCGGCACGGTCAGGATCGAGCGTCTGGGGGATGTGCTTCACGAGTGCCTCACCATCGCGCTCGGCGATGCGATAGTTGCCACAGCGGGGGCAACCGACGTGGCAGAGCGTTTCGTCGCCGGTCGTCGGATCTCGCAGGTCGAATGTCAACGACGCGTCGAACCGCGCGCAGATCGGGCAAGTCGAATTTGGTGGCACAGGCTGGCGATACTAACCGATAGGCTGGCTTTAACGGTGCATCGGCCGGAAGCCCGGACCAGGTGCTAGACTTCGCCATCAGCATCGCCAGGGGCGGCACTGTGTGTTGCACTCGTGGCGCCGGGTTTATATGACTGTCGACGGCCTCGGCGTAGCCGTGCTGTTAGGGATCGGTGCAATCCTGCTGATCCTTTTTGGCCGGAGCATCTGGCACGCACAGAAGTCCAGCCAGAACCGCACGAAGTCCACGGCACCACGCCACGGGTCGAGTCCAACACCACCGTCGATCCCGGTCGAGCAGGCTCGCGCAGAACAGAGGATCTTCCTCTCCTATCGTCGCGAGGACAGTGCGGACGTGACCGGTCGTATCTACGATAGGTTGACGCTAGCCTTCGAGAAGGCGCAGGTCTTCAAAGACGTGGACTCGATTCCGCTCGGGCTCGATTTTCGGGAGCACCTGCAAAAGACGATCAGCAGTTGCGATGTAGTGCTCGTCGTGATGGGTGACCAGTGGCTCACGACGGCGACGGCTGAGGGAACTCGACGCCTGGACAATCCCAGGGATTTCGTCCGCATCGAACTGGAGACCGCCCTCCAGCGTGACATTCCCGTGATCCCGGTCCTGGTTCGAGGTGCGTCGGTACCGGAAGAAAGCCAGTTACCACCGACGTTGTCCGCATTGGCGTACCGCAACGGCATCGCCGTTCGCTCGGATCCCGACTTTCATCGGGACATGGATCGCCTGGTGCAGAGCCTCAAAGCACACCTCGCGGATTCATTTGCCACGTAACGGTGCCCGCGCGACTCAATGCCGATCGGGCACGACGTTCCTGAATGCCGCCCGCCAGGCCTCACTCACGGATCGCGCCACGCGCGCCACGCAAGCCATAGGACGAGCGCGACGATGAGCGCTCCGAGCGCCAACAGGAACGACATGAACGAGTGAGCCGGGAGCTTACAGTAGGCTCATCCTCGCGCGTCGGATTCCGACATTCGCGAGGATAATCCTTGACTCGTCGATCGGCCGGACGCAGCATTGGACTGACGCCTGAACACGCCACGGATCCAGCTGCGTGTGCCGCGACGCGTAGAAGGCGCCCTGGGGCGAGGAGGTTCCATGACTCAGCCCACGAGCGCAGCCCCCTTGGCCGCCACCGAGGCAAGCATCACGAGAGTCTCGCCAGACGAGGCCGCAGCTCTTTTCCACGATGCCCGGCACGTTGTCATCGTTCCGGGGTACGGGATGGCGCTGTCTCACGCGCACCACACAGTTCGCGATCTCACCCATGTCCTCGAGGCTCGCAAGATCCAGGTGACGTTCGGTGTCCACCCTCTCGCGGGGCGCATGCCGGGTCACATGAACGTGCTTCTGGAGGAGGGCGGCATCCCTGACGACAAGGTGATGCAGCTCGACGAGATCAACTCCAGCTTCGCGAAGACAGACGTTGTTGTCGTGGTGGGGGCGAGCGACGTGGTCAACCCGCTTGCGCCGACCGTGCCTGCATGTCCGATGGCCGGGTGGCCTGTGCTCGAAGTAGGGAACGCGCGGCATGTGCTGGTCGTGAAGCGCGGCTCGGGCCTGGGTCTCTCGGGAATACCGAACCCGCTTCTGACCGCCCCCAACACGGTGATGCTCGCGGGAGATGCCACGAAAGCGCTCCTCGAGCTGATTGCTTCGCTGCTGCGGGCGCGCCCGCGCAAGGTCGAGCCCAGGGTAGGAACCGTCACGTATTGGCAGCCGCTCTCCCCGCTGCTCATGCTGTTCCGCGTCATGCCGCAGGAAGGGACGCGTTTCCCCGAATACAAGGCGGGTCAGTACATCGCGCTTCGCCGCGAGGGCTGTCGATTGACCAAGCGTGTGGTTGGCTACGATGGAAAGGTCCATTTCATCCCGGACCTCGACGAGCATGGCGTCCAGAAGCGCGGCCCCGTGACGCATTCCTACTCGATCTCCTCGGCGCCCTTCGAGACCCGGCGTGACGGCCATCTGGAGCTGTACGTCGTGCGCGAAGAAGACGAGTGGGGCTACGCGGGGCGGCTCACCGACTCGCTATTCCAGATCCGCGTCATGGTGGACGACAAGATCGCGTACATGGACCGGATTGTCGGCGACTTCACGCTCGACACACGCGCGCGAGGATTCCGCAACGTGGTCATGGTAGGGACAGGCACGGGCCTCGCGCCGTTTGCCGCCATGGTCAAGGAACTCGACCACCAGGCTCGTGAGGGGAAGCGGGACGATGTGCGCTATACGCTGTTCCACACCAACCGCACCCTGAAGGAACTCGCTTACCACGATCAGTTGCTCGTCATCGAGGCCGCTGGTCGGTTCGACTTCACCTACGTGCCGACCGTCAGCCGCCTCGGTGCGGAGCCGGGCCATGGCCTCGGCTCCGGCCGCGTCAACAACCTCCTCCGCTCGCTCTTCCAGATGCCGCTCAAGGAGGAGGAGGACCTGCGCTCGACGGGCCAGGATGGCCAGGCGGCCGCACGTGCGGCGCTGGAGCGAGCCGTGCGACCCGGGCTCCCCGGGCACATCCATCGCGATGCGCTACTCGAGCGGATGCCTCCAGGCGAGACCGTCTTCCTGAACTGCGGCAACCCGGCATCCATGCGGGACATCCGGCACATCGCCGAGAGCAACGGGATGCGCTTCGAAAAGGAAGACTGGAAGCACGACGCGTCTGCCTAGGTTGGATCGTTCTGAACCTGCACGACATCAGTTGGCATTCCATAGATGAACTCTGGGATCCGCTCGTGCTCTGGTATGTCGGCGAGCGGGAGTTTCTGATGGACGCAAACGCGGAACGCAACGACGCCAGATTCCTGCCCGAGCTTCCGTTTATGTTTTATATGGATGCTATGGACATTGGGCATCGCCAGAATATTTCCTAGCGTGCTCTGGAGTTCGCGACTAGCCGTTCGCCGAACCAGATCCAGTATTTCTTCGAGCATATCCCGCTCGGAACGGACGTTCGCAGGCACGCCGCGCCCAATGGTGGCCAGGCTTGTCTCGAGGTCTGGCCACCAGCGATCGAACGTCAATTGGAGGTCTGCGAGAGGGAGGCGGCTTCCGGTCGCATTGTGAATGCTTGCGACGAGATCCAGAGTTCCTCTTCTGTCGGCATCCACGCCTTGAAACTGTGCCAGTGGCGGGCCGACGTCGGATGTCTTGAGTCCGAAACGGTAGGGGGCAACACGTGATTCGGTTATTGCTTTTGACAGTGCCCCGGCCTCGAAGATCAGCCAAGCCGATTTCAGATTCTCAGGTGTCAGGCAGACGACTCCGAAGCTCGATTGCTCCAGCTGTCCACCGAGCTGTCGCTCCCAGCGCTCACCGGGACGAATGTCATGGTCCGACATCCAGACGTCCAGTCCCTGCAACACGCGTGGAAGCCATAGCTTGAGGGCATCGGCGACAGACTTGCTTCGATCGCCAGACCAGCTGAGAAAAACCTGTGCCATCGCACGCGTATGCTAACACTGTCACAGGCGTCTCTAAGGCTGCCGCAGGCTTGTCACGTTGAGACATGATGGTGCGGTTGTCATGAGAAATGCGATGGACGCTGACGTGCGGATGGGTGACCGCTGCGGACTCTGCGAGACCATCTACCACAAGTCGTGTTCGCCCGACGCGTGCTTCTCCGGCAGCCAGACTTCGATTTCCGGTTCGATTCTCGTGCGGCGCAAGCGAGACATAACCGAGAGCAGGACCGGGGAAGCGGGAACTAACGCGTGCGCCAAAACAGCTTCCCTGGCGTCCTACGCTGCGGCATGTGGCGCTGCGTAACCGCATCGTTCGCAGGCAGCGCCCATGCTGTGCTACCGGCAGATGATCTGCTGAAAGCCGGTGCAGAAGTTTCCCTGGCAGATCTGTCCCGAACTGATCACACGAGTACTGGCGTAGCCCGGCTCCGGGTCGACGGTGTGCTGCATGGATTCGCTGAACCCCTTCGCTTGACAGAAGGCGTCGGCCGCGGGCTTCCCGCAATTGGCGCCCCACTCGCGGCACACGTCCAGGCGATGGCCGTTGTTCACCGGGTTGGCGAAGACGCGCGACGACGGGACTTTTCCGGAACACGTGATCTGCAGGAACGCCGTGCAGAAATCTCCATCGCAGGTCTGGTTGGTTCCGATGAGCCGCGTCCTGGCCGAGCGGCCAACTTTCTCCGCGTCGAACCCCTGAACGTGCTCGAAGCGGCGACGCTGACAGAACGCGAGCGCCGCCGGTTGCCCACAGTTCGTCCCCCATGTGAGGCACCAATCGAGTCGATCGTCCATGTGGCGCGGCCTGTCGAACGTGAAGACGTCATCGGAAGTAGCTGCGCGACGATTGCCTGCCAAGCGGTTGTCCGTGGCGGCCGCATCGCGCGTCGCGGGCGGTACGCAGACGTGGTCACCCGGCCGGGCATCACGCCAGACAAAACCCGGGAGACACGTGTCCGGCCCGAAAGCGCCGCCGCCTGGCTGCCGCCGTGATGGCCCCGCGGCGTTGTCTGCTGCAGCCTGCGACCTGACTTCGGGTCGCACGCAGACATGGTCGCCTGGAAACGCCTCGCGCCAGACGAATCCCTGCTTGCATGTGTCGGGACCGTAAGGAAGGGATTGCCCGTAAGCCCCTGCCGAGAAGGCAATCAGGATCGGGATGATCAGAGACACGCTCCGCAAAAGGCAGAAGTTGACTGTTGATCGGCTCATTTTCGCTCCTTTTGCTAAACGCTCCTATCTGGTGAACGGTCGAAGACAGAAACCCGAACGCCTGCGATGCTGGAGTTGGCCACAAACGAGCTCCACAGAGTCGGCTCGGTGAACCGCCGCTGCAGAGCGACGAACTCGATCTGACGGAGTCGCGTGCGACGCCGATTCTGGTGAGGTGATGAGGTCCTGACTAGAGGCTCTCGGTAAGCAGGCCGCGTGAACCGTGCCCGGTGACGTTCGCGGTGCAGCTCCAGGCAGCGTCATTCGCCTCGTCTTTGGTCGCGTCTGTCTGATGATCGCGGCGGGCGTGGTAATGGGGGCCGCTGCGAGTATGTGGACGACGCAGTTCACCGCGTCTCTGTTGTTTGGTCTTGAACCGCGCGATCCGATCACGCTCGCTCTTGCCGTTGTCATTCTGAGCGGCGCCGGCCTGCTGGCTGCTCTGCCGCCTGCGTGGCGTGCGTCACACGTGGATCCTTCCGTCGCGCTGCGCTCCGAGTAACGGAGAGCAGAGGTGCACCCTAACCTGTACAGCTGCGATGCCCGACTGGTCTCGCTGGGCACTGACTAAGTGATGTGCACGTCACCTTTGAAGATCGCGAACACGAGTGCGATGTCGACGACAGCGACGAATGAGGAAGAGTCCAGGAACGAGGGCACCTCCATGCGCGTAGCAGTAGAAAACGTGGGCCGGTTGTCTAGGCCAACGGACGGGCGGTAAGGAGCATCATTGCAAACGGCCTGCTGGGGGCCATCGACGGCACGACTCCATCTCAGACTCAACAGTCAGACCAAGCCACTCCTTGTGGAGCCTCTAGTGCCGAGGCAGCAAGGAAAGTCGCCGAATTGGTCGACCCTGCGGAGTTTAAGTTCGAGACAGTTGTCGAAGATGATGGCAAGGGTCCGAGCGGCGGGTGGCGGCAGACGGAATGCATCACGATTCGGTTCCTAAGATCGCCTTCCTTCCTGAGGCCAGTTGAGTTTTTTGATGTCCGCTTCCGAGTTGGTGCGCCAATCCGAAATCATCGAGGTCGAATTCCCGAGTGGTTCGCCGTCGACAAGAGCGTGGAGGCGGCGACCGCCGCAGGGCTAGAGCTGATCGCGATGTTGCGAGCTGGAACCGCATCGCAAGCAGACGCACAGATCGTATTTCCGAAGAAAATGACTTTGTTTCTGCAAGGCTCTATTCCCGGAGCACTTTCGACTGGTTGCAGCGCATCAGGTAAGAAGCTAGGAGTCACGCTGCAAATGTGACCGTTGCGACCGATGAAAGAGCCTTATGGGCGAGCTGAAGCAATCGGTTCGTTGAAGTCGCTCCCGAGACTGACAGGCTCTCATACCTCGCTCGCGAGGTCGTCGGCACTCTTGAGTGCGGCCACAACCTTCTCGAACGCCCGCTGATATTCGCCATGGTTCGTTTTCCAGGTACTGAAATCCGGCACGAAGTACTCCCGGATCTCTCGCGCCGTGTCCTCGCCGAGATCGGCGTCGAACTGCTCCCATGCGCGAATGTCGCTGAACGGCACCAGCGCGAGAGGAAACAATACGCGGGACCTGGAGGCAACCTCTTTGTTACGCGCCTTGGCGATCTCAGTCTTCACCCAGCTACTCGACATGCTCTCGTTTGACAGGATCAGCAGCAGTCGGTCGTAGACACGGATAGCTTCGTCGATTTGCTCGTGGATTTTCTTGCCAGGCGACATGTCATGGGGTGCGAACCAGCACCGGACACCCCTCGCCTGCAGATCAGCATGGAGTCGATCTGCGAAATCCTGATTGGCCGTCGAATAACTGATAAAACAGGAGTAGAACTGGATCGGCCCTGCTTCGAGCAGCGACGGCAAGTAATCGATCAGCCTCTCAGGTAGGCCACACCCACGCAAGAAACTCACAGGAAGGGCGCCGGATAGGAGTAACGTGCGGTGGTCAATGATACTGGGACCGTGATGGACGCAACTGTCTAACCCCGCCGCTTTACTCAGGTCTACGTTTCCAAAAACAGTGTGCCAAAGATGCGCGCGGTCCATTTTCGCGTGCCTCAGATTGGCGTGCGTAAGGCTCGCATTTCTCAGGTCCGCTTCGGTAAGCTTCGCGCCGCCTAAGTCCGCATACGTAAAATTCACCTCGGTCAGGTTTGCGTCGCCTAGATCGGCGTCCTTCAAATCCGCCCGCTGCAAGTTTGCACCGGTCAGGTTCGCCTTTCTCAGGTTCGTTTCGCTCAGAGCCGCACCGAGCAGGTCCGCGTAGGTTAGATTCGCACTGCTCAGGTTCGCACCGGTCAAATACGCGCCTCTGAGGTCCGCGCGGCTCAAATTCGCCTCAGTCAGGTTCGCTTTCCTCAGGTCGGCCTCGGCGAGGTTCGCGCGTCTCAGCTGCCAGCCGGTCAGGTCCGCATGGGTGAGATCCACCACAGCGGCATCGTTGTCCGTTCGCCAGTCATTCCACCTGCGCCGCCCCAGATTAAGCACGGCGAGCTGCTGTTCGTCTGCCACTGTCGAGATCCTACGCGCAGTGAAGGTCCCGGCTACCGCCGGAGCCCGATCTGTTCAAGCCGCCTGTTGTCGATTGACGAAGGCCGTCGGTGGTAAGCCAAACTCCGACTCCAACGCTGGCGTGATCACACTTCCAAGGGCGCGTCGGCGTTCTTAAGCGCCGCAACGACCTTCTCGAATGACCGCTGATAGCCGTCGTGATCGGTCTTCCATGTGCTGAAGTCAGGCACGAAGTACTCGCGGATCTCGCGAGCCGTGTCCTCGCCGCGATCCGCGTCGAACTGTTCCCAGTCACGGATCTCGTCGAATGGCACCAGAGCGACCGGGAACAGTACTCGTCGCCCTGATACAACTTCCTTCTTGCGAGTCAACAGGCTAGATGTCCAACTCCTTCCGAAGTTGCCGAATTTTGTCCTCAACGTCCGCCTGGTTGTCATTGCGGACACCGCCGCCCTCGTCTAGATACATCTGGTAATCGGCAATGGCTGCCTTGAGGTCGGATTGTCGCTTCCTGATTAGCGCCCGATTGGCGTAGAACTCCGCGCAAAACGGTTTCAGCCGAATGGCTTCGGTGTAGTCTGCCAGCGCCCCATCGAGATCGCCCTTCTCGCTGCGAGCCAAGCCGCGATTGTTATAGGCCAAAGCACGGTCTGGTGTTAACTGAATGACTGCGGTGTAGTCTGCCTCTGCGCCATCGAAGTCTGGCTTGTAAATGAGGGCGTTGCCGCGGTTGTAGTAAGCATCCGCATAATCGGGTCGTAGGCGAATAGCCTCGGTATAGTAGGAAATCTTCGTCTCCATGTCCGTTGCTTCAACGCCGCGCTCGAACCACTGAACGGCAGCGAGTTGCCCAGTCTGCACAGCGGGTGCGGCTTGGACGGCGACCCGCTGCCGCGACGTGGCCTGCGAGGTGATGTCGGACCTTGGATGTAGGACCGCGTCGACCGCCACGTTGAGGTGCCTCGTGCGTAGCCGGTTCATTGCCTCATCGAAATACTCCACGGGCACTGTGAGGCCGTTGTAGCTTTTGAGGGGCGCGAGCGTGCCCGTCAAGTGCCGCCCAAGAGAGGTTGTCGCAAAATCAAATCCTTCCAACAATAGCGGCACGATGTTGCGTCGGTGCTCGAGCGCGGCCTCAATCTCTCGTCGCAACCAGTCACCAGGTTCCTCGACGCCCTCCAGAGCGGATGGCGTCAGGAGGACCAAGAAATGCGCGCGAGCCGTGATGTTCTCCAGAATGACCTGCTCGAAGTCGCCGCTCGCGATCCCCTGGTAGTCGAAGAACACGTCATAGTCATGATGGGTCAGGTTCTGCCAGACGGCGAGCGCCCAGGCCGAGCCGGTGCTACGGCGGTAACTGATGAAGACGGTCTTCTCGATGCGGCTCATCTCTCTGTGGGCGGCATTATAGGCAGTATGTTCTCAACCCAACGTGCGGCCGAGTCACACTGCATCTCAACGAGTTACACCCCGCCTACTGTCCGTGTCGAGCAGGCGAGAGAGTGGGTGGTGAGATGGACAGCCTCGCGCATCCGGTTCCGCGTGCGCTCATCCGCTAGGAGAAGGTAGTGCCAGTTCGAGCGGCCTGCGTTATCAAATCAAAGATCGGCGACTGACGCCGGACAACTCATCCACGCAACCCGCAATGTACAAGGACACGAATTTCGATGTGCGGCTCCCGTGGTGTTTGATGCCGCGTGGCAGGTCCAATCGGCGGCGACGATCTCTCACCAGGCCGTCTCACACAATCTCGACGTTCCGAATGCACGCAACAGGCACCTCATGCACCTACGCCGTCCATCTTCAACGACTCCGGCGTGGAAGACATCACGTCCGAGTCGGCAGTTGTCGAGTCTCCTCTCGCATCCACGAGTCGGGCGAGGCTGCAATCGGTCTGTAGTGCCGTTCAATCCGATGCCGACCGATGGGTCTGGCCATATCGTGGCAACTATGCGTCCTGCGCAAGTCTTTCGGAGGAGCGGGGGCCAATCAGGTCGTTGATTTCAGCCACCCATTTTCCCGCTGCGTGCATCTGACGTCGGAAAACCGCGGCGTCTGCTGCGCCAAGGAAGCGAAGCAGGTCTTCGCGGGCGGCATCCAAGTCTCCTTTCGCCCTGTAGTTGAAGAGACAGAAGTAGAGCCAGTAGCGTTCCGGTTCGTGGGTATATGCATCTGAGCCCGATGGCGATGAAGGGCGCGATTCGAGCATTGGAGCAGCGCGCGGTGGTCGGCGTTGGAGACATTGTGGAGACGCCGATCTCCGCCGGAGGAAGGTGAACCAGTAGAACGAGTTAGGTGGTGAGCCGCGAAGGAATCGAACCTTCAACCCGCAGATTAAGAGTCTGCTGCTCTGCCAATTGAGCTAGCGGCCCAGAGGAACGAACGCTTGTAGTGCAGAATGCAAAATTCAGAACGCAGAAACCAGTTTCATTTCTGATTCCGCGTCACTCGGTGTCCGCATTCTGCATTCTGAATTCAACATTCAGAACGACACCGAAGTCGCACCTCACCTTTGCCCGTTGACCTCGCCACCGAGCGAGAGCGAGGTGGCGCGCCCGGCAGGATTCGAACCTGCGGCCTTTGGCTCCGGAGGCCAACGCTCTATCCAGCTGAGCTACGGGCGCTCGTCGCTCGCTCACAGTCAAGTGTCAAACGTCAAAGAGTCGTGCGCCCGATCTCGCCTTTGCCCTTTGCCCCTTGCCGTTTGACCTCGCCACCGAGCACGAGCGAGGTGGCGCGCCCGGCAGGACTCGAACCTGCGACCTACGGATTCGAAGTCCGGCGCTCTATCCAACTGAGCTACGGGCGCACAAGCGATCATCATATCATTCTCCAGCTGTGCTCGATCCGATCCTCTCTTTCAAGGAGATGACCTGATATGCGCGTGCTCTTCCTCATGGCCGGCCTCGTGCTGGCGCTCGCAGTTCCGGCCTTCGCTCAGCAGCCCGACCCGCAGCAGCCCGCACCCTCGCAGGAGGCGCAAGACCCGGATCGCCCGGTGTCGTTCGAGGAGCAGCTCGTGGTCACGGCATCGAGAACCGATCAACAACTGGTGAACGCACCGGCATCCGTCAGCCTGATCACCAACGAGACGCTCCAGAGTACGCCCGGGACCAACGTGGGCGACCTGCTGCGCGCGGTGCCCGGTATCAACATCACCCAGTTGAGCGCCCGCGACATCAACCTGACGACCCGCGGCGCCACGTCCACCCTGGCGACGTCGCAGCTGGCGCTGGTCGATGGCCGCAGCGTCTACCTCGATTTCTTCGGCATGGTGATGTGGGACCTCGTGCCCAGCCAGACGAATGAAATCAAGCAGATCGAAGTGATCCGCGGCCCGGCCTCCGCCGTCTGGGGCGCCAATGCGATGAGCGGTGTAGTCAACGTGATCACCATGTCGCCGCGCGAGCTGGCGGCCACCGGCGCCGGATCGTCGTTCACCATCGGCGCGGGCTTCTTCGATCGCGATGCGACCGGCGATGACAACGGCACGGGCGCGCTCTTCTACGTGAACGGGACGCACGCCGAAGCGGTCAACGATCGTTGGTCGTACAAGATATCGGCCGGCTACTTCGGCCAGGACGCACTGCCGCGCCCGACCGGCACGATTGACAACGCGTTCAACACGCCGTATCCGACCTATCAGAACAGCGGGACGAAGCAGCCGAAGTTCGACGCGCGCGTGGACTACGAGATGGAGAACTCGGGACGCCTGGTGTTCTCTGGTGGCGTGGCCGGGACCGAGGGCATGATCTACAGCGGTATCGGCCCCTTTGACATCGACAGCGGATCCACCCTGACCTACGTCAGCGGCCGCTACGAGAAAAACGGCCGGCGGATCGGCTTCTTCACCAACATCCTCAACGGCGATGCGGTCAACCTGCTGTCCCGCGACATCACGGGCGCGTTCCTGCCGCTCGGCTTCGACACGACCACCTTCGACGTCGACGCGTCGGAAGTCAGGGCCATCGGCACGCGCCACGCGCTGACCTACGGTGGAAACTTCCGCTACAACGCGTTCGACATCACGATTGCCCCGGACGGCGACAACCGCAGCGAGGGCGGCGCCTTCATTCAGGATGAGATCTTCCTCAACGATCGATTCCGCTGGGTCGTCGGCACCAGGCTCGACAAGTTCTCCTCGATCGACAACTGGGTGCTCTCTCCGCGAACGACGCTGATGTACAAGCCGTCGCCGAATCAGACCGTGCGTGCCTCGTTCAACCGCGCATTTCGCGCGCCGTCGTTCATCAACAACAACCTCAGTGTCACGCTGCTCAATCAGGCCAATCTCAGCGCGATCTCGCCCGCGCTGTCGCAGTTCGTCTTCCCGTTCCGCGCGGTCGGAAACCCCGATCTCGATCAGGAGACGATGACCGCGTACGAGCTTGGCTACACGGGCGTGCTCGGCCGGCGCGCGACGGTCCAGGCCGCGGTCTACTGGAACCACACCGACGATGCAATCTTCTTCACGCAGGCGGCAAGTTATACACCTGCCAATCCGCCGGTGACCTGGCCGCCGCAGATCCCGACCTTCGTGATCGGGCTGATTCCGCCTCCCGGGCTGCCGTCGCTCTTCACGTATCAGAACCTGGGGACGGTGAACGACAAGGGCATCGAGCTCGGGGTCGAAGGCGTCGTCAATCGGTACGTCAATGCGGTCGTGAACTACTCGTATCAGGCGGACCCGGATGTCGAGGGGTTCGATCCGTCGGAGACAAACTTCCCGGCGAACAACCGTTTCAACATCGGGTTCAACTTCAACTACGACCGTTATCTCGGGAACTTCATGGTCAGCTACACCGGCGATGCCTATTGGCAGGACGTCCTGGATCAGCGCTTCGCGGGGACGACCGACGCCTTCACGCTGGTGAATGTCGGGTTTGGCGTCAAGTTCGCCCAGGACCGGATGGTGACGACCGTCAAGATCAACAACCTCCTCAACAGCGAAGTGCAGCAGCACATCTTCGGCGACATCATCAAGCGGCAGGTGGTGGGCGAGCTCAAATACGGCTTCTAGGAGTTTGCGCGTGGTCCGTTCGTCGTCCGACGTCCGCCTCTGAACATCGCGTCGGATGGTCGCGTCGCGCGCTTCACGGTCCACAACGCACTAAGGACCATGGACTCAGAACGGACCAAGCACCGAGGACCAGGAACTAAGGACGACACTCGCGCACAGCGTGCGCTCAAGTCACATGGGCGCACGCCGATTACACGCCCGGCCCACATCGGCCGGAAGTGTGAAGGCACCTGTGAACGCGAAACGGCTCGTCTCGTTCGGCCTGGTCTCGATCCTCTGTTTCGGCACTCCAGTCAGTCTCGGCGCCCAGTCCAATTGGCCCACGCCGCCCGGTAGCGCTGCTGCGCGTTCCGATCCTCCGGCAAAGAGCCGCAAGGCGGCATCAAGGCCGAAGCGGCGGAGCGCCAGGAAGCCGCCGACGGTGCGCATGAACGAAGCCACGTTGCGCACGATTTCCGAACTCATCACCCGTCAGACACTCGCAATCGAAGCACTCACGCAGCGGCTCGAGGCCACCGAGCGCCGGCTCGAACAGACGATGCCGCCGACCGCCGAATTGAGTCGCGACATCCCGGGTCCGTTCTGCGCGATCGGCGCGTCGACCGGGCGCAGGTATTCGCCGAAGTGGGGCGATGACGTGACCCGTCAGTAACAAAAGGTTGCCGACGATCAAGAAGGGCCGTGCAGAACGGTGTCGTTTCGGTTGAAGCGCGTCGGAAGGTGTTCCGATTACGACACCGTCACGCGCCTCGGCGCGCGCATGAGGACAACGAACGATGAAGGACATGAGAAACGCCCGGCGGATGCAGATCTCCTTGCTCTCGGCGATTGTGATCGTCGGGCTCGTGGCATCGGCTGCGTTGATGTACTCGTTGCACCGAAGCGCGGCGGTCTATGGCGGCATCCTCACGAACGAGGTGGCCCAGCAGGAAGCGGCCCGAGTGATCCAGGTGTCGTTCAAGACGCAGGTGCAGGAGTGGAAGAACGTCCTCCTGCGCGGGAGTGACTACGAGCAGTACAAGGCCTACGCGGCCAGCTTCCACGCACAGGAGAAGATCGTGCGCGATGGCGCGACGGAACTTCAGGCGCGGGTGACCGACGAGGAAGCGAAGAGCATCCTTGCCGAGTTCGTCTCGGCGCACGACACGATGAAAGCCGACTACGCCAGGGCGGAAACGGCGTTCGCCGCCGAACAGGGCACCAAGGCTGCCGCCGCCGAGGCGCTGGTCAAAGGGAAGGACCATGCTCCGACGGAGTTGCTTGACAGACTGGTCGAGCGTCTGAGGATCCGTGTCGAGGACGTTCGCGTCGTGCAGGACGCCGCTGTGGCACGACAGCAGAAGATCGTTGGCGCGATTGTGCTCGTGGCCTTTGTCGTGCTCTCGGTCATGCTCGTGCGCGTGATGACCGGCATCAGTGCATCGGTTCGGGCGCTGGCCGACGACGTGAGCAACGGCGCGCACGAAGTGTTGTCTGCTTCGGAGCAGGTGTCGTCCGCGGCTCAGGAACTCTCACACGGCGCGCAATCACAGGCCGCCGCCGTCGAGGAGACCGCGGCCGCCATGGAGGAGATCGCGGCGACGGCTCGACAAAACGCCGAACACGCGTCGCGCTGCGCCGAGCTGATGACGTCCACGTCGCAGGGCGTGGAGGTCACGAATCAGCGCCTGACGGAAATGCTGGGCTCCATGGACCGCATCCGCGAATCGGCCAGGAAAGTCTCCCACATCGTCAAGACGATCGACGACATCGCGTTCCAGACGAACCTGCTCGCGCTGAACGCGGCGGTGGAGGCGGCTCGTGCGGGCGCGGCCGGTATGGGGTTCGCCGTCGTCGCAGACGAAGTCAGGACGCTGGCGCAGCGGTCCGCTGAAGCCTCGCGCGAAACCGCGGCTCTCATCGAGGAATCGATCGCGCGCGCCGAACGGGGCAGTGCGAGGCTGACCCTGGTTGGCGAGTCGATCACGACCATCACGGCTCATGCCCAGGATGTCAAGAGCCTGGTCGACGGGATGAGCGTGGCAGCCCGGCAGCAGACCGATGGCATCGAGCAGGTGCGGTCCGCGCTGACCAGCATGGAGCGGAGCTCTCAGCGCTCGGCGGCGCTGGCGGAGGAAGCCGCGGCTGCATCCGAGGAACTTGCGGCCCAGTCCGAGGTCGCGCGTCATTCCGCGCAAAGCCTGGCACAACTGTCGGGCGCATCGACGAGCACCCACGCGATGAATGTTCCGGCGGGGCGGGACACGTCGAGACCGCTTCGCCGCGCGGCGTAGCTGCGCTCAAGTGTGAAGCGCTCACGACGATTGAGTGTTGTGAAGGATTTACGGGCTGAAGGACTGCCGTGACTGACAACGAGCTGGCATTTCTGCGTGACGACCCGGAGATGGCCGATCTGTTTGTGGCCGAGGCTCTGGATCACCTGGGCACGATCGAGGCCGCACTGCTGGCGCTCGATGAACGCCCCGGCGATGTCACGCTGCTGAACGACATCTTCCGCCCCTTTCACACGATCAAGGGCAACGCCGGCGCGCTCGGTGTGATCTCGGTGCAGGAAGTGGCGCACCGGGTCGAGAACCTGCTCGATCTGGCGCGGTCCGGACGCCGCGTGATGGGCCCTGCCGACGTGGATGTCGTCCTGCGAGCCGTGGATGTCCTGACCTCGATGATTCGCGACATCGGTGCGCGACTCTCGGGGCAGCCGGGAGTCGACCTGGCGCCTGTGGCGGAAGCATTGATCGCATCGGTCGACATGCTGATCTCGGGTGAGGCCGAGGCCCACGCCGCGAAGAACGACGTCGTCAGCGAGCCGGCGAAGGTCGAGACGACGCCTGAAGCCGCTGGCACCGCCCGGCGCGGGGAAGAGCTCACGGCGATCAAGGTCGACACCCGTAAGCTCGATGGCCTCGTCGACGCGGTTGGCGAGCTCATCATCGTGCAGTCGCTGATCCAGGAAGATCCCCACCTTGCCCACCACGCGGATCACCGCCTCGCCGGCAATCTCGCTCAGCTGAAACGCATCACCGCCGGACTGCAGCGCAGTGCGATGGCGCTGCGGATGGTGCCGATTCGCCAGGCGTTCCAGAAGGTCTCGCGCATCGTGCGCGACCT
>JAICEG010000040.1 GCA_025924295.1 Vicinamibacteria bacterium | reverse complement strand
TTCCTGTCCCGTCTGAACGGTTAATGTCTTGTGGCCCGCTGCCTCGAGTGCCGCCTTGAACCGGTCGCGTACGAAGGCGGTGTCGTCAGCGACCAGTACGGTTCGCGCTGCCAGCCTAGTCGCGCCCGTCATCGAAAGATCTATCGGTTTACACCATTGTGATCGTTAGGGTTCATTGCCCAAATCCGTGCGTCCTCGATATAATCCGAATCTTGGCTGGGAATTTGGGTTCAGTGCACCCGCTGTTCCCGGATTCCGCCCGTTCGACTGATGGAGCCCGTATGGCGACCTGCCCTGAGTGCGAATTCGACGAGATTGACACCGAGGACCTCGAGGAGGGCGACCGCCTGAGTTGTCCGGAGTGCGGAAAAGGCCTCGTCATGGTGGGCTCCGACGAACTCGATGTCGCCGACGATGACGACGAAGACCTCGACGATGACGAGGACGTCGAGGAGGAAGACGAGGACGGCGACGACGATGACGACGACGATATCGATGAGGACGACGAGGACGAGGAGGATTACGACGAGTGATCCTGGAAGCGGACGCACGCGCGGCCGCTTTTCCGCGGACTGAGCCTGGACAGATCGCGGTGCTGCAGCCGCAGGATCTCGAGGCAAAAGAAGCGCGCCTGCGGGAGCTGCTCGCCGGCTACGGGTCGCTGATTGTTGCCTTCAGCGGCGGGGCCGACAGCGCCTATCTGGCGTGGGCCGCTACGACCGTTTTGGGTCCTTCCGTTCTCTGCGTGACCGCCGACAGTCCCAGCTATCCCGATCGACACCGGCAGCTCGCGCTGACCGTGGCCCGCGAGGCCGATCTCCGGCACGAAATCATCTACACCTCCGAGCTCGATCGCGCGGAGTACCGTGCGAACCCGACCAATCGTTGCTACTACTGCAAACACGAGCTCTATTCGGCGCTGACTGCGATTGCGCGGGAGCGGCGATTTGCTGTCGTCGCCGACGGTAACAACGCCGACGATCGCGGCGACTACCGGCCCGGCCGTCAGGCCGCGCGAGAGTTCGGCGTGCAAAGCCCCCTCGATGAAGCCGGGCTCACCAAGTCGGAAATTCGAGAACTCTCCCGTCGCGCAGGGCTTCGCACCTGGGACGAGCCCGCATCGGCCTGCCTGTCCTCGCGGATTCCGTACCACTCAGAGGTCACGCCAGAGAAGCTACGGGCAATCGAGCGTGCCGAAGACATCCTTCGCGGTCTGGGCTTTCGCGTGTTTCGCGTGCGCCATCACGAGCTTGCCGGGCCAGAGGGAACTGGATCGACGGAAACGCTCGCGCGACTCGAAATCGCCAACGAGGAAATGGCACGGGCGCTCGATACTGACCTTCGAGCTCGCATCGTCCATGAGATCAGGGCCGTCGGCTACCAACACGTGACGATCGATCTTCAGGGATATCGGAGAGGCAGTCTCAACGAGGGCCTGCGTCTGAATCCGGTCTAGTTTCTTTCTTCATCTTCCACACTCCGCCATTTCGCTACGCACTTTTCACGCGTGCACCACTGTTGGTAACTCCGCAACGACCGACATAATTGACACGGGATCGATCGGACGCTAAGCTCGACCCGTCGCTTTCATATAACAGGCAAACGCGGGGGAGATTGCCGATGAAACTACGCCGGTGCGTGTGGTTCACCACGATCGTGTTGCTCGTCGCTCTGACGGTGACGGCATGTGGAAAGAAGATACCGCCGCCCCCGCCACCACCTCCGGCGCCTCCGGCAGCACCACCGCCACCGCCACCGCCACCGCCGCCACCGCCTCCAGCAGCGGCACCGGCACCGGCTCCGCCGCGCGCGCTGACGGAGGACGAAGTGTTCGCGAAGAAGACGGTCGACGAGCTGAATAAGGAGATGCCGTTGGCGGATGTGTCGTTTGATTACGACATGTCGACCATTCGTGACGATCAGCGCGCACTGCTGCAGAAGAATGCAGACTATCTGCGCCGCTGGACGTCGGTTCGCGTGACCGTCGAGGGCCATGCCGATGCACGCGGCACGAACGAATACAACCTGGCGCTCGGCGAGCGACGAGGAAACGCGGTGCGGGACTACCTGGTTGGACTCGGCATCGCCGCCGAGCGGATGGTCGTCATCAGCAAGGGTGAGGAGACACCGCTCTGCACTGACGAAACTGAAGGCTGCTTCGCGCGGAACCGCCGCGGGCACTTCATCATCACGGCGAAGTAGGCTCTCGGATCCTCGATTCGAGGAATCACGTCGGGCGAGTGGGGCTCTGGGAGGCCCTGCTCGCCCGATTGTCGTTTCAGACGCCTGCCTTCATTTCATCGGCGATTCGCTCTGCGGCACCCCGTGGGTCGGAGGCCGCAATGATCGGCCGACCGACGACCAGATAGCTGGCCCCGGCCTTGACCGCTTCGGCTGGACCCATGGTTCGCGCCTGATCGTTCTTCTCTGAACCCGCGGACGCTCCCCTGATTCCGGGCGTGACAATCGCGAAATCCGGGCCGCAGGCCGATCGAATTGCCGCCGTTTCCTGCGGCGATGCCACTACGCCGTCGAGCCCGGCCTGCTGCGCCATCCTCGCGAGCGCTACCACGTGATCGAAGAGCGGGCGCTCGACACCACCGGCGCGCAGGGTGTTCTCGTCCATGCTCGTCAGCACCGTGACGGCGATGACGAGCGGCCTCGACTGACCCAATCGGGCAGACGTCTCAGCGGCGGCCCTGGCTGCCGCCTGCATCATCGGGATGCCGCCGGAGGCGTGCACGTTGACCATCCACGCACCGGTGGCGACGGCCGCCCCGACGGCTTGAGCCACGGTATTGGGGATGTCGTGAAACTTCAGATCCAGGAAGACGCGGGTTCCCTCGTCTGTCAGCCGTCGAACGAGGGCCGGACCTTCGAGTGTGAACAGGCGGCTCCCGATCTTGACGCCGTCAACTACGCCGTGCAGTGTGCTCGCGAGCTCGAGCGCTCGATGACCGGATTCGACGTCAAGGGCGACTAGGAGCTGACCCACTCTTTCTCCCGGGTGCTGGTGTCGACGCTGCCGACCAGGTCTGCGATGCGCCGCACGCCATGGCGCCGCATGTAGTCCTCGATGCCCGCGGTCAGTTTCGACCAGATGAAGGGGTCGACGAAGTTGGCCGTACCGACCTGCACAGCGGTCGCACCGGCAATGATGAATTCGAGCGCATCGACCGCGCTGGCAATGCCCCCCATGCCGATCACCGGGATCTTCACCGTTCGCCGGCACTCATAGACCATTCGCACTGCGATTGGACGGATGGCAGGCCCGCTCAGGCCGCCGACGATGTTCGAAAGCTTCGGCCGGCGGGTTTCGACGTCGATGGCCATCGCGAGGAACGTGTTGACCAGTGAGACGGCGTCGGCGCCGGCGTCTTCCGCAGCCTTGGCGATGGATGCCACATCGGTCACGTTTGGTGTCAGCTTCGGGATGACGGGCAGATGCGTGACCTTTTTCACCGCGCTGACGACATCGAACGTGCCGTGCATGCTGCAGCCAAACGTGATGCCGCCTTCCTTGATGTTGGGGCACGAGATGTTGATCTCGAGGGCGTGCACACCCTCGGCATCGGAGAGAATTCGCGCGAGCTCCACGTATTCGTCGAGCGTGCTGCCGCAGATGTTGACGATGTTTGTCGCTCCGAGGCGTCTCAACTCCGGCAGCTTCTCGGCGATGTACCGGTGCACGCCGATCCCTTGCAGCCCGATGGCGTTGAGCATGCCGGACGGCGTCTCGACGATCCGCGGTGGCGGGTGGCCCTCACGGGGCGCAAGAAAGAGGCCCTTCGAGGCGATCGCGCCGAGCGTGGACAGGTCGACCGCATCGGCGTACTCGACGCCGTAGCCATAGCATCCGCTTGCCGCAATCAATGGATTGGAGAGCCGGAGTGTCCCGATCTCTACGGATAGATCCATGTCAACTCCAATTACCAACTCCCAACTCCCAATTCCCAACTACCGACACGCGCTCATTCATGATCCCAGACGAGATCCGACGCCGTGAACACGGGACCGGCGAGGCAAGAGCGCACGTAGTGATGCCGGCCGCCTGCTTCGCGAACCGGTATGACGCAGCTATAGCATCCTCCCATGCCGCATCCCATGACGCGCTCGACGGAAACCTGTGCCGGAGTTTTGAACTTGCCGGCCACGTGTGACACCGCCTCGAGCATCCGCTCCGGCCCGCATGCGTAGATCATGACCTCGCTGCTGGTCTCGCGCAGCGCCTGCTCGAGGGGAAGAGTCACTCGCCCACGTTCACCCTTCGATCCGTCCTCGGTGCTGAGCACGAGGCGCACGCCTCGTGATGCGAACCAATCGAGATAGAAGAGCTCCGCGCCCGTTCGGGCGCCGTAAAACAACGTGGTCTTCGCTCCACGTTCCAGCAGTGCCTCGGTCAGCGTGGCGAACGGCGCCAGGCCCACACCGCCGGCGACCATCCACGCCTCGCTGGGAGGCGACACAGGATCGAACGGCCGCCCCAGTGGTCCGAGGCACGAGATGACGTCGCCCTCGACTGCGTCGAACAGCAGGCGCGTCGTGACTCCGATGCGCTTGCTCAACAGCGACAGTCCTTCGATCCGGTTTCCGGATCGCACGATCTCGAAGACCGAAAACGGCCGGCGCAGCAGCGGATCGCTGCCGTGGCTCGATCGCACCATGACGAACTGACCTGGCCTGGTCGCGGCTGCGATTTCGGGAGCGGCGAGAGTGATGACGTTGTAGTCCGGGGAGAGGCGCGTGTTCTGAAGGACCCTGGCCTCGACATCGCGGGGCATTGTTGGGAGTATACCTTGGACCTTCGATGCGCTACCTCCGAATGCTGAGCAACTCCGCGTTTGCCGGGTTGCTGGCGGCAGCGTACTTCACACTGCTGCTCCTGCAACTGAATCCGGAAGTCCCTCTCGGCGCTGCCGGCCCGGTCCTGACGGTGATCGCGCTGTCGTACGGTCTCCACATCACCGTCGTGTCCTACGCGTTGTACGCGCTTCGCCAGATCACGGTCATCGAGCCGTCACCTCCCGGGTGGATCAGTCTGCGTCTTTCGACATGGACTGCTGCGGGTCTCAGTGCCACGGCGTCGGTCATTACATGGCTGCACGCCGCGGGTCTCCGCAACGCGCTCGACCCTCGCGCGCTGCCGCCGCTCCGGCTGGCGGCAATCCTCTTCGGCGTCGCCGCCATGGCGTTCCTGATCCTCGGACTGGCGCAAACCGCCGCCCGTCAACGCAGCCGCGCGGTAGTCGCTATCCTGTTCACCATCGCCACGATTTCATCGATTGCCGCGCCTCTGTGGGTACGAGGTGCCGGTCTCGGTCCGTCGATGCCGGTGCGCGCGCCGGCATCGGTCATCGCGATGCCGGCTGAACATCCCCGCGTCATTCTCCTGTGCCTGGACGGCGCTTCGCTGGACATCATCTCCCCGGCAGTGGCGGCGGGACGGTTGCCGAACTTCAGCCGCATCCTCGACGCGGGAGCGTCGATGCACCTGGCGACGACCCGCCCGACGCAGCCGGAGCCGGTCTGGGCGTCCATCATGACAGGCATGTGGCCGGCGCGGCACGGCGTCCGTGGTTCATCTCGCTACCACCCGTTCAATTCGGATGTCGAGCTCGAAGTGCTACCGGACTACGTGTTCTCACAGGCGCTCGTCCGCGTTGGCCTCCTCGTCGAGGAGCCGTATTCCTCATCGAGCCTTGGTATTCAGCCGCTGTGGCGCATTGCAGCGGCGTACGGCGTGCGAACCGGGCTCATCGGCCTGCCTCTGACGCATCCGGCGCCTGCCGCGCCCGGCTTCATAGTCAGCGATCGATTTCATCGTCGTGCCGAGCGGGTGGTCACGCTCGACAGCGAGCCGGCTGTGTCCCCCAGCCGCCTCGACGATGTCGCGCGCGGGGTTCTGGCCGAGGCGCAGCCGATGCGCGAGCTGCGCGCCAGGTTCGATCTGCTGCCCTCGACTGGCGAGAGCGGATCGACGGTCGAAGCCGATCGACTGCACCATCGGCTCGCCCAGCAGCTCGCCGCGGTCGAAGAAGTCCAGCTACTCGCCGTGCGTTACGCGGGACTGGATGCCGTGGGTCACTACTACCTGAGGTACGCACAACCGGAGGCTTTCGGCGATGTCACCGAAGACGTGCGCCGCCGTTTCGGTCGTGTGCTCGATGATTACTACGCCTACGTCGATACACTCGTCGGCGACGCCATGGCTTCGCTCAACGAGGGGGATCTGCTGCTGGTCGTGTCGGGGTTTGGCATGGAGCCGCTGACCGTCGGCAAACGGGTTCTCGAGCGGGTAGCAGGTGACCCGAAGTTCAGCGGCACCCACGAGCGAGGTCCGGACGGATTCCTGATGGCGTACGGCACGCCGGTCGTCGCCGCGCGTCAGAGCCGCGGCGCCGTGGTCGACGTTGCCCCGACGTTGCTCTATTTCCTCGGATTGCCGGTGGCGCGTGACATGGACGGCTTCGTGCGCACCGATCTGTTCACGCCCGACTTCAACGAGCAGCGAACGATTACGTTCATCCCGACGTACGGAGTCCAGTAGATTCACGAGTTCGTTCGAGGCTGATATAATCAGGGCGCTTCTTTAAACGTGGTCCAGAGAGGCCGCGAAGAGGTGGACATGCCTGCACTCGCCATTCACCCCACACGCACGACCATCTGGAGCTCCGCATGCCTGTTGTGATGGATGCGGATCGCATCGGCCGTACGCTGACGAGAATCGCGCACGAAATCGTCGAGCGGAACAAGGGTACTGACGACCTCGCGTTCGTCGGCGTCCGCACGCGCGGCGTGCCGATCGCCCGGCGTCTTGCCCGTACCTTGCGCGAGATCACCGGTCACGAGATACCGACTGGCTCGCTCGATATCACGCTCTATCGCGATGACCTGATGCGTCACGCGGTCGGGCCGCAGCCGGTGGTCAGGAAGACCGAGATTCAGTTCTCCATCGACAACCGGAAAATTCTGCTGGTCGATGACGTGTTGTACACGGGACGAACGACACGAGCGGCGCTCGATGCCCTGATCGACTACGGAAGGCCGAAAGCGATACAGCTGATTGTGCTGGTCGACCGCGGGCACAGGGAACTGCCGATCAAGGCGGACTACGTGGGCAAGAACCTGCCGACATCGCCTGAGGAAAGCGTGCAGGTGCGTCTCATCGAGATCGATGGTGAGGACGAGGTCGTTCTGGAAGCGGGAGGTGGGGCATGAATACGACCAGCCAGGAACTCGATCAAAAGCAGGCGGTTACTGCCCTCCGGCGCAAGGACCTCCTCGGCATCGCCGAGCTCAGTCCCGGGGAGATCGAGCTCGTGCTCGATACCGCCGAAGCGATGAAGGAAGTCGGCACGAGGCCGATCAAGAAAGTACCGGCCCTACGCGGGAAGACCGTCGTCAACCTCTTCTACGAGCCGAGCACGCGAACACGGACGTCGTTCGAGATTGCCGAGAAACGCCTCAGCGCAGATACGCTCAACATCGCCATCGGCACCTCGAGTGTCGTGAAGGGTGAGACGCTGGCGGACACCGCGCTCAACCTGGAAGCGATGTCGCCGGACATGATCGTGCTGCGCCATGCATCGTCGGGCGCGTGTCACTTCCTGTCGCGCGTCTGCCGCTCTGCGATCATCAACGCCGGGGACGGCATGCACGAGCACCCGACGCAGGCGCTACTCGACGCCTTCACGATTCGCGAACGTAAAAAGAGGCTGGCCGGCCTCAAGATCGCGATCATCGGCGATCTCCTGCACAGCCGCGTGCTGCGCTCGAACATCCACCTGCTGACGAAACTTGGCGCCAACGTCTGGGTGTGCGGGCCGCCGACGCTGATTCCTGCCGACATCCGCCGTTTCGGAGTGACGGCGACGAGCGCGGTCGAAGAAGCCGTCCACGACGCCGACGTCATCATGCTGCTGCGGATTCAGCTCGAACGGATGGAGGGGGCCTACTTTCCTTCACTGCGTGAGTATTTCCGCGTGTTTGGCATGACGGAAGCACGACTGCAGCTGGCCAGGCCGGACGTGATGATCATGCATCCGGGACCAATGAACCGGGGCGTCGAGATCGCGTCGGAGGTCGCTGACGGTCCCTATTCCGTCATCCTCGACCAGGTGGCCAACGGCGTCGCAGTGCGCATGGCGGTTCTGTACCTGTTGGCCGGCGGAGCGGAACATGAAGAGGCTGCTTAAGGGCGGGCGCGTCGTCGATCCCGCGAACGGGGTGGATGGCGTCCACGACCTGCTCATCGAGGACGGCCGCATCGCACGCGTCGGCCGCGATCTGCCGGTCGAAGGTGCGACGGTCGTGGAAATCCCTGCCGGTTTCGTGGTGTGCCCGGGTCTCATCGACATGCACGTCCACCTGCGTGAGCCCGGACAGGAACACAAAGAGACTGTGGCGACCGGTGTCGCGTCGGCGGTGGCAGGCGGGTTCACGGCCGTCGCGTGCATGCCGAATACGTCTCCCGTCAACGACAACGCCAACGTGACGTCGTTGATCCTGGCGAGAGCGAACGAGGCCAATCTCGCCCGGGTCTACCCGATCGGGGCGGTCTCGAAGGGTTCGAAGGGCGAGCTGCTCGCCGACATCGCCGAGCTGAAGCAGGCTGGATGCGTCGCGATTACCGACGATGGGCATCCAGTGGCGACAGCACTCCTGATGCGCCGTGCGCTCGAATACGCCGGGATGTTCGGGATGCCGGTCATCGAGCACTGCGAGGATCCCACGCTCAAAGGGGACGGCGTTGCACACGAGGGATTTCATGCGTCGTCGCTCGGCTTGCGCGGTATTCCCGGTGCCGCCGAGGCCCTCGGGGTCGAGCGTGGTGTGCTGCTGTCGGAGCTGACGGGGTCTGCGTTTCACGTCGCGCACATGAGCGCCCGTGCGTCGATGCGGGCGGTGCGCAAGGGAAAAGAGGCCGGTGTTCGCGTCACCTGTGAAGTTGCGCCGCATCACTTCACGCTGACCGATGAGGCGTTGGCGTCGCCGATTCCGTACGATACCAACGTCAAGATGAACCCGCCGCTGCGCGAGGCGGCCGATCGCGATGCGATGCTGGCGGGCATTGCCGATGGCACGGTCGACGCGATCGCAACCGATCACGCGCCGCACCACTACGATGAGAAGAAGGTCGAATTCGATCGCGCGCCGTTCGGCATCGTCGGTCTCGAGACCGCCGTTCCGCTTGCGCTCGATCGCCTGGTGCACGCCGGGTTGATTCGGCTCCCACGGCTGGTCGAGTTGATGTCAGCCGCTCCGGCGCGGATACTGCGTGTGGCGGGTGGCTCACTTGCACCCGGGAGCGCCGCCGACATCACCATCCTCGCCCCGGATCTCAAGGTGCGAATACGCGCATCGCAATTGCGATCGCGATCGAAGAACACCCCTTTCGATGGCTGGGAACTCCGCGGAGGAGTGGCGGCGACCATCGTGGGCGGGCGCACCGTGTATGTGAATCCAGAAACTGTAATGGGGTCGGGGGTCATTTAAAGAGGACACTCAATCAACACCGCATGAACAAACGAGACGAGATTCGACACAAGGCCCTCAAGGATCTGCAGCGCTACGAGGTGCTCATGCTCGACGGGCACTTCGATTTCGGCAACGGCTATCACGGACGCCTGTACCTGAACCCGCATCAGCTCTTCAGATTTCCCTCGACGATCTGGCGCTTCGCGCAGGACCTGCTCGACGTCCTGCCGGCATCGATCCTCGATGCGACCGAGGTCGTGGTGGGGCCGGTCACCGGCGGCGCCCTGCTCGCGCACACCGTTGCCGGTCTGCTCGACAGTCGTCGCGACATCAGCCATGCCCCGACGCTGTTTGCGCCTTTGACACCGGAATCCTCCGGTGGCTACTCGATGAGCCGCTTCTATCAGCAGCAGGTCAAGGGGCGCAACGTCCTGCTGGTGGATGACGTTCGCAACACCGGCCACACACTGTCCCGTTGCGCGGCGACGCTTCGAGCGGCCGGTGGGACCTTGCTGGCCACAGCCGAGATCTACGATCGCCTCGAGGCGGTGGTCACCCTGGATGTGCCGAACGTCGCGCTCGCCGAGTACAAAGCCCCGGAGAACTATCCCGTCGGTGCCTGTCCGCTCTGTGCGGCGGGAACCCCGGTCGATTCTTTTTAAAGACCCCGGGGGTGATTTTTCGCATCAATGGCCGGCAAAATCACCCCCGGGGTCATCACAGAGTCAATGAGCAACCTCCGAATCGTGCCAGCTCGTGTCGAGGACGTTCCAGTCATCCTGTCGCTGATTCGAGCGCTCGGCGAATACGAGCGCCTGTCGCACGAGATCGTTGCGACCGAGGAAGGGCTACGCGGGTGGCTGTTCGGCGAGCGTCGCGCGGCTGAAGTTGTTCTGGCCTACGTCGACGAGACCGTCGTCGGCTTCGCGCTTTTCTTTCACAACTTCTCGACGTTCCTCGGCCGGCCGGGACTCTACCTCGAAGATCTCTTCGTCCTTCCTGAGTGGCGCGGGCGCGGGATCGGCAAACGTCTGCTCGTGCATCTTGCCGAACTGGCCGTCGAGCGCGGGTGCGGGCGCATGGAGTGGAACGTGCTCGACTGGAACGAACCGGCGCTACGCTTTTACGAGCGCATGGGCGCTCGCGTCATGAAAGAGTGGAAGCTCTGTCGACTGACAGCTGACAGCCTGGCGCGGGTTGCGGCAGGGAAGGCATGACGGTCGCGGCCAGTCGAAAGCCAAGGTTCGGTGCGGCGGAACGTCTCGAGGAGTTGTACCGCTCGTTCGATCACGTGACGTCGGCGACTGACCCCGTGCACATCGTCAGGCGCTACAGGTCGCCGGCCGACCGCGAGGTCGTCGGGTTCTGTGCGGCGGCATTGGCCTTCGGGCGCGTGGCCAGCGTGCTGCAGTCGATCGAGTCGCTACTCGCGGTGATGGGATCGGCACCCGCTCAGTTCGTCCGCGGATTCGACCCCGACCGCGAGCGCTCACGGCTTGCACCGCTCGTGCACCGGTGGATTTCCGGCCGCGATCTGATGGCTCTGCTCATCGTGCTGCGGCGCATGCTCACGGAAGCGGGCTCGATCGAGGCGTTCTTTCTTCAGGGCGACGACACACCCTCTCCACACGTTGGTCCGGCGCTCGATTCATTCTCGACGCGGGCACTGGCGACTGATTTACGTGATGCCTACGGACGGCGTGTGCCGCGTCAACGTGGCGTGGCCTATTTCTTCCCACGGCCGTCCGCTGGCAGCGCGTGCAAGCGCCTCAACCTGTTCCTGCGATGGATGGTTCGCAAAGACGCGATTGATCTCGGTGTCTGGTCGAAAGTCTCGCCCGCACGGCTCATCGTCCCGCTCGACACACACGTCATTCGTCTCGGGCGCTGCCTGAAGCTGACGCGCTACACGAGCCCGGGCTGGAAGATGGCCGAGGACATCACCCAGGCATTGCGCGGTTTCGACCCGCAGGATCCGGTCCGCTTCGATTTCGCGCTCTGCCACGTTGGGATGATGAATGCGTGCGGTTTTCAAAAAGCCCAGGGCAGCGCTCAGTGTCCTTTGAAGGGGATCTGTCATCCGAAGGCGAAGAGTGCAAGGCTGAGAGCCTAGCGCCGAGCGCCCACCAGCTTCTCGTACGTCGCCAGCGTCCCTTCCACCATCCGGTCGACAGTGAAATGTCCACGCGCGCGTTTCAGGGCTGCTTCCCCCATGCGTGCTCTCAGGGCGTCATCCTTCAGCAGCTTGATGATTCGATCCGCCATCGCCTCATGATTGCGAGGCGGAACGAGGTAGCCGGTCTCGCCGGGCGCGACGACCTCGGGGACACCGCCGACGTCTGTCGCCACGGCCGCCTTTGACGCAGCCATCGCGTCCACGAGCGATGTGCACAGGCCTTCCTGCAGTGAACTCAGGGCAAAGAGGTCGAACCCCTTCAGCAGTTCCAGCACGTCAGCACGGAAACCGGCGAGGAACACATGTCGCTCGAGGTGCTTGCGCTTGATCTGCTCCTCGAGCGCCGGCCGCAACTCACCATCGCCACAGATCACGAACCGCGAGTCAGGCACCGCGCGCACGACAACCGCGGCCGCATCGATCAGGTGCTGTTGACCCTTTTGCGCGACGAGCGCGCCGATGTTCCCGACGATCGGAGCGTGAGTCGGCAGGAAGAAGGCGGCGTGCACATTCGCAGCCGGCAGATCGACGATGCGCTCGACGTCCACGCCCTCGTGGACCACGGTGGTCTTCTCTCGTGGGACGCCGTCGGAGACCAGCCGATCCCGGACCGCCTTGCTGATGGCGACGAAGCAGTCGACCTGCCCGTACTTCCACCTCGAGAACGAATTGCGTGCGATTCGAAACTCGATGCGACGGGTGGCGACGAGTTTCGGCATTGGTGACGGCGACGCAATCGAGCGGGCGGTCGCCGCCATCGCGACCCCGTGCGGATCGTGCGCGTGGATGACGTCCGGTTTGAGCTGCTTGAGCACGCGGGACAGCCGCCAGGCGGCAGCGAGGTCGATCTCATTGTGCGTCGCCAGCGGAATCAGGTCCGTTCCTTCGGACATCCGGCGATAGAGTTCTCCCTCAGGGTGCGCCACGAGGGCCGCCCGATACCGGCGGGCGCGCAGCCCCATGACGGTATGCATCACCTGGCCCTGGCCGCCACGCCAGGTCCGCGCTGTGTCTATGTGGAGCGAGAACACCGCTGCAGTTCCCAGAGCTTCGCGAACTTCAGGAGGACGGAGTAGGCGTTGACCATCGAGAGCGTCAACCCCGCGGTGCCGTCGAGGAAGCCTCGCCTCAGGACGTAGTTCCTGAGAAACGCAGCAGGCGGATGGAGCAGGAGATCGACCACGTGTGCGCGGCGGCCGCTCTCGTACATCTGTCGTGCGGCCAGGGTCGTGTAGGCGTTGATGCGATCCAGATGATCGCTGAGGTTCCGATAGGAGTAGTGCAGCAGCTCGTTCGTCAGCTGACCGGGTTCGCCGTCCACGGCAACCGACTCGTGCACGTAGCGACCCTGCCACCGTCCTTTGCGGCGGTCGTAGAGCCTCGTTTGAAAGTCGGGATAGAAGTCGGTCGTCCGGATCCAGCGGCCAAGATGGAAGGTGACGCGCGGCACACGGTAGCCGCCGCGGGCTGGTTCGGTTGACAGCAGCGAACGGACCTCGGAGGCCAGCGCGGGCGGGATTCGTTCGTCGGCGTCGAGGGAAAAGATCCAGTCGTGCGTGGCGAGGCCGGCCGCGAAGTTCTTTTGATCGACGTATCCGGTCCACGCCCGCGTCTCGGCACGAGCCCCTCTGGCGCGGGCGATGGCCAGCGTGCCATCGACGCTGCCCGAGTCGACGACGATGATTTCGTCGGCCCAGGCGGCGCTGTCGATAGCGTCGGCGATATGTGCGGCTTCGTCGAGCGTGATGATGGTGACCGTGACACGCGGCACGGGCTGATGTTATCGCACGGTCGCGTTTTGAGCACCGCCACCGGCACCTGCACCGACACTCTGCAGCGGAGCCTCCTGCACGGTTTCGAGGTCGATGACGGAGCGGTGGAAGTTCAGGATGTTCTGCAGTTCCACGTTGCGCGCCAATGCCAGATCGCGCTGGGACTGGATTACGAGGAAGTTGGTGGACGTTCCCGCCTCGAACTTCCGTTGTTCGGCCTCGAGCTGGCGCTCGGCCAGTTGCCGTGCGGACCGCGAGCTCTCGACGCGCTGCTGGTTCGTCATCACCTCGCGCGCGGCGATGCGCACCTGTTGGGCGACTTGCAGTTCCTGGTTGCGCAGCCGTGTTTGTGTCTGGGTCTTTTCCAATTGAGTGCGAGCCAGGCTGGCCTCGGCGGCGCTCGTGCCGATGGGATAGCTGATGTTCAGCGAGGCCGTCCAGTTCGGGTACGTGTTCTGGAACAAATCCCCGAGCACGGTTCCAAAGCCGCGAACGGAGCTCCCCAGGACCGACCCTGTTCCAGGCCCGAACGGGCCATCTCCGCGCTCGAGAAACGTGCCACCGAGGCCCTGCAGGCCGTAGTTGATGTTGGCGCTCACGTCAGGCAATCGCTGGTTGCGGAAGTAGCGGATGTTGATGTCGTCCTCCTCGATCGTCTTTCGCACTTGTTCGAGGTCGGTGCGACGGCTGAGGGCATTTCGAACCGCACCTTCGATATCGACCGGGACGGCGCGGAACTCTGGAAGCTCGCTTGGTTCGATGCGAACCGTCCAGAAGTCCGGCATGTTCGGATCGAATACCAGGGTGCGCAATGCGTCCTCGGCGTTGCCAATCTGTCCTTGAGCCACGATGACGGCCTCGCGGCGTCGAGCGACTTCTGCCTCGGCCTGGACGATGTCGATTGGCGGCGTCGTGCCGATCTCGACGCGGGACCGCGTATCACGCAGCGATTCCTGCGCGAGATCCAGCGACTGCTGCTGCACACCGAGTGACGCGTTGGCGTAGGCAAGGTCCCAGAACGCGTTGCGGACGGTTCGCGTGGTGACCGCGATGGTCTGTCGCAGCGAAACATCCGAGATCTCGCGGTTCTTGCTGCTCACGAGTATCTGCTGCCTGACCTGATCGATGCCCCAGTTGCGGAGCAGCGGCTGGTTGTAGTTCAGCAAGAGCGACGACCGCAGCTGTGGAGAGAACGTCGAGAAGGAGCTGTTCGAATTGAATCGCGAACTGTCCCAGCCGACCTCGTAGTTGCCGCCCCACGGGAGCACCTGCTGGACGCCGAGGCTGCTCGCAAACTGATCACTGCTCGTGCGGGAACCCTGAGCGCCAGCGAGGAAGTTCTGATTCGGCGCGTCATTGCTGTTGGTCTGGAACGTTGTGCTGAACGAGGGGGTCCAGCCGGTGCGCGCGTTGACGATGTTCAGGTCCTGGATCTGAGGATCGATGCGGGCGACCCGGATACCCAGGTTGTTTTCCAGGGCCAGTTGGACGGCCTCATCGGCGTTCATCCGCCTGACCTGGGGGCTACTGGCAGCCACTTGCTGGGCGGTCAGCGACACCTGTGCGAAAACGGACGCCGACGTTCCGAAAACGGCCATCAAGGCCGTGAAAAGTTTGATCCAAGTCACTGTCCTGCGCATCTCTCGGAACTCCAATTGCTGGTTTCACCCCACAGCTCGCTTGTGTTGGTCCCGTCGGGCAACGCCTTCCCCATCGGAATTGGCCTGATTCTCATTGCGGCCTTACGCCGATAGCCTCAACACAAGCGAACCGCAGAGTAAGTCTCTTGTTTGACGAGCGGCCGTGGCCAGATGTTCTGGCAGTGCAAAAGGTATACTCGGCCGAGAATGCCGTCTGTAACAGCTGATTCCGTTTTGGACCGGTTCCGCCGGGTGGGTGCCCTCCTCGAAGGTCACTTTCGACTGACCTCCGGCCTGCACAGCCCCGGCTATATGCAGTGTGCCCTCGTGCTGCAGCATCCACGCGAAGCTGAGGCCTGTGGCGCCGAGATCGCGGCGAAAGTTCGGGATTTGAACCCGCAGGTGGTGCTCTCTCCCGCCCTGGGGGGTATCGTCATCGGGCAGGAGGTCGGGCGGGCCCTGGGCGTCAAGGCGATCTTTGCCGAGCGTCAGGACGGAACGCTGATGCTCCGGCGCGGCTTCTCCCTCGAACCGGGAGAACGTGTGCTCGTCGTGGAGGACGTCGTCACGACCGGCAAATCGACGCGCGAGACGATCGATGTGGCGCGTGCCGCCGGTGCGACCGTGGTCGGTGCCGGGGCCATCATCGATCGGAGCGGCGGTCAACAGAATCTCGACATACCCTTTCACGCGCTCGCTACCGTGTCGTTGCCGACGTACCAACCCGAGGCATGCCCTCTGTGTGCGGCCGGTCAACCCGTCGTCAAGCCTGGCTCTCGGGTTTGACGCGGCTCCGCCGCGTATCAACTCCCGAAATCCAGTTCCCAACTTCCAAGAACCTCGAGCTGGTTGGGAGTTGGGAATTGGCGGTTGGGAGTTGACAGGTTTGTGGCGGAACGAACCCTCAAGCTGACCCTCGCGTACGACGGGACGCGCTTTGTCGGCTGGCAGCGACAGGCTCAAGGCGATTCCATTCAGGGACTGCTCGAAGAATCTCTCTCCCGATTTGACGGCGCCAGCGTCGTCGTGCACGGAGCGGGCCGCACCGACGCCGGTGTGCATGCGCTCGGCCAGGTGGCCAGTGTCGCGGTCCATTTCGATCATGACGTGACGACGCTGCAACGTGCCCTCAATGCGCAACTCCCGCCCGATGTTCGCGTGCTTTCGATAGCCGAGGTGGGCAGCGACTTCCACGCCCGGTTCAGCGCGCGTTCAAAGACCTATCAATATCGAATCCGGAACGCGGCAATCGCAGATCCGTTCGAGCGCGCCTATGTGTGGCATCTTCAGGAGCCGCTCGATCGAGCTGCCATGGAACGAGCGGCGGAGGCCCTGATCGGCACACACGATTTCATGGCGTTTCAAAGCACCGGAAGCCAGACGAACGGAACGACGCGCACTATCACCAGCTCGCTGTGGCGTGACAGCGGCGGCCTCCTTGTGTATGAGATCACCGGCGATGGCTTCCTGCGGCACATGGTGCGGGCGATTGTCGGCACGCTAATCGACGTCGGACGCGGGTGGCGTGAGCCTGAAGCCGTGGCCGCGCTGCTCGAGCGCCGGCCGCGCTCGGAGGCCGGCGCGACGGCGCCTGCCCACGGTCTGTACCTCCTCCGTGTGGATTATCATTAAACGGTTGTCAGAGATGGAATTACTCTACGGCACCGACACACGG
The DNA here is from genome assembly GCA_025924295.1 of Vicinamibacteria bacterium. GTDB lineage: Bacteria > Acidobacteriota > Vicinamibacteria > Vicinamibacterales > UBA2999 > Gp6-AA40. The sequence continues at coordinate 1,681 of JAICEG010000040.1, read as the reverse complement.
GACTTCCGGGGTTGAGCCGTGTCGCGTGATGAGCTCCTGGCGTGGATTCCGTCCGGGCACCCGGACGAGTCGCTCGTGCGCGAGATCCATTTCGACCGACTGCCGGTCCACGTCGCCGTCATCATGGATGGCAACGGACGGTGGGCGGCGCAGCGCCACCTCCCTCGCGTCGAAGGGCACCGTGCCGGCATCGACTCCGTTCGTGATTCGGTCGAGACGGCCGCCCGGCTGGGCATACAGGTTCTCACGTTGTATGCGTTCTCGATGGAGAACTGGAAGCGGCCGGCCAGTGAGGTCGGCACGCTCATGCAGCTGCTGAAGCGCTACCTGCGATCGGAGCTCGACACCCTGCTCAGCAACGACATTCGTTTTCGCGTCATCGGCCGGATGGAAGATCTCGCACCCGACATCCAGGAAGAACTCCACGCCGCGATTCAGCGTACGTCGAGCAGCCGCGGCATGCTCTTCAACATCGCGTTGAACTACGGGGGGAGGGCCGAGATCGTCGATGCGGCCCGGCGCGCGATGACCTCGGGCGTCAGGCCGGAAGATCTCGATGAGCAGCGCTTTGCCAGCTTTCTCTACACTGCGGGTCAGCCGGATCCCGATCTGCTCATTCGAACGAGCGGCGAGATGCGCGTCAGCAATTATCTGCTGTGGCAGATCGCGTACTCCGAGATCTACGTCACCGACACGCTGTGGCCGGATTTCCGGCGCCGGCATCTGCTCGAGGCCGTGCTCGCGTATCAGAAACGCGAGCGTCGCTACGGTGGCATCAGCTCTCCGGCAGTCATCGGAGCCAAATGAGGCCCGCCGGAACACAGGCTGATTGAGCATGGTTCGTCTCGTCAGCGGGATCGCTCTCGTGGCGGTTACGCTCGCGGCGATCTTCTTTCTTCCGATCACGGCGCTGCGCGTTGTGGCCTGCCTGGTGGCTGCGCTGGCCGCGCGCGAGTACCTGGAGATCGTCGACAGTCCCATTCGCGCAGTCGTGCTCGCGGTTGGTCTGTGCTGGGTCTCGTCGGATGTGACGTTGCCGCAGGCGCAGCTGCTGTTGATGATGGCGCTGCTGTGGGTCACGGCCGAAGTGCTGGTCGCGGATCACTCGATTGCACAGGCGACCTCGGGAGTATTCGGTGCCGTGTACGTGGGCATGCCGCTCGGGATGCTGGTGGCCATACACACCCTCCAGGGATGGCCCGCAACGCTCCTGGTGCTCGGCACGATCGTCGTCAGCGATTCGTCGCAGTACTACGTCGGGCGCATGTTGGGGAAACGGCCGTTGGCGCCGTCGATCAGCCCGAAGAAGACGATCGAAGGGGCGATTGGCGGTGTCATCATCGCCAGCGCGTTCATGGTCGTTCTGGGCGCGAGGATCCTCCCGTTCGTCGGCTACCAGCCGCTCATCGTGTTGAGTGTGCTGGTCGTGGGGCTGGGTATCTGCGGTGACCTGTTCGAGTCGCGCCTGAAGCGCGCAGCGGGTGTGAAAGACAGTTCGTCACTCATCCCTGGACACGGCGGTGTGCTCGATCGCATCGACGCGCTGCTCTTTGCGGTACCTCCGTTCTATCTGTTCGTTCGAAACATCTCGTGAGACGACTTGCGATTCTCGGCTCGACCGGTTCGATCGGTCAGAGCGCGCTGGCCGTGGTCGACGCCCACCCCTCGCGGCTGGCCGTCG
>JAICEG010000039.1 GCA_025924295.1 Vicinamibacteria bacterium | reverse complement strand
TTTTGAAGGGATCGTTGTGTATTTTGCAGGGCTGACCCTGCTTTACGAGGTAGCGCGGCAGTTCGATGGAAAGTCCGCCGGCGTCCGATGCTGGTGGTGAATGGTGCGAGGTCGGCGGCGATCGGCCGTGGGTTTCGGCGTGCAGCGCTTCCGCTGGCGTGCTACTACGCCATCACGCTGGGCCTTCCGCTGCTCAATGGAGCAGGGAGCGCCGGGACCGCCTTCATGCATCACGCAGTGGCCGTCTTTGTCGTCCCGATGGTTCTCATCGCGCTCGTAAGCGCCACGCGCCACCTTTACCGTAGTGCGCCGTGGAGATCTCCAGCTCGATCGACAGTCCAGGTTGACTCCGTCACAGTCGAGTAACCATACGCTGAGGTTGCGGCGCTGGCCCCTGGATTGCTGAACCCTCGCCCGGGAGCACGCCCTCAGGCGTAGTGTGACCCATCGATCGGAGGTCTCGTTATGAACGCGAAACTTATTCGGCTCGGCCGAGCAGCAATTCTGGCTTCGACGCTGCTGGCCGTTCCTGCAACATCCCAGGCAACCGTTCTCGTGCCCGGTGGTGCTGTCATGCCGGATGTGCTGGGCGGGGCGGCAGGAACGCTGGTAGATTCACTACTGACGCCGCTGACGTCGGGGGGCGATCTGATCGCCAATTTGCGGACGGCGGTGGTGATGAACGCCGGCGGTACGCTCGATTTCTACTATCAGTTTGGCAACGCAGGAACGTCGGGCACGAACCTGGAACTGTCGTTTAATCAATCGTTCGCGATGGGGTCGACGTTCGTCACCGACGTGTTTTACAGGCTGGAAAATGGAGGTCTGGACTTCTTCCACGATGGTGATGTGGGTGGTTCCCCAACGAGTATCGCCCGTAGTGCGGACGGTGTCGTCGTGGGCTTCCACTTCTCTGGTTCGCCATTCCGGAGTGCGCTCAAGATCAATCCTGGTGAAGTCTCGCGCATTGTGGTGGTCCGAACGAACGCCACTAACTACGCTCCAGGGCTGACGTCCCTCCAGAACGGCATCATCGCGAATGGGGCGTCGTTCGCGCCTTCTGGATTCGCTCCGTCCGCCGTACCTGAACCAGCATCGCTCCTCCTGCTCGGCAGCGCGTTCGCCGCGGCAGGCTACGTCGCGCGGCATCGTGTCGCGAGGAAGAAGCCGACGACGACGGTCTAACGGAATACGACTCGGCCGTAGTGATTGGGTTGCTGCGCTTGCTGAGGGGGTGCGCCATCGAGCGTACCTATAGTTGCCCCACAGGCAGACTCTCAATGACGAAGGTGTGTCACCTCCGATGGATATGGACCAGCCGCACAACCACGAGCGTATCCGCTCGCGCTTGCCGGAAGTGCGGCATGCGTGGCCTGGATGGATGAGGGAGGCGTCGCCGCTGAGGCACGTCCCCCTCGCCATTACAGGGCTCGCGCTGACCCTGCTCTACTGGGAGGTGATCGTCGGCCTGTTCAAGGCCTGGGACACCAATCCTGATTACTCCCACGGATATCTCATCGTCCCGCTGTGCGCGCTCTTCGTGTGGAAGCGCCGGCAATACCTGGCGACGCTCGACGTGCGCCCGGCAGGGATCGGCCTCGTCGTTGTCGCGGGAGCGCTGTTCGTCTTCCTTGCCGGCCAACTCGGTGCCGAGCAGTTCCTGGCGCGCGTTTCTGTGATCGGCGTCCTGGCCGGAGCGACGGTCTTCCTGCTCGGCTGGGCTCACGCGCGCGCGCTCGGCTGGATTTTCTGTTTCGCGCTGCTGATGATTCCGCTGCCAGCGATCGTCTTCAACGAGATCACGCTGCCGCTCCAGTTGCTGGCCTCGAGCGTCGCCGAACAGTCGCTGCTGCTGTTCAGCATTCCGGTTCTCCGCGAAGGGAACGTCATCTACCTGTCCAGCGCGACGCTCGAAGTCGCCGAGGCCTGCAGCGGCATTCGATCGCTCGTGACGCTGCTCACGTTCAGCATCGTCTACGGGTACTTCACCGAGGAGCGCATGTCCCGGCGCGTGATCCTTGTGCTCTCGACGCTGCCGATTGCCGTTGCCGCCAACGCGCTGCGCGTGGCGGGCACAGGGTTGCTGGCGCACTTCTTCGGGCAGTCGGCCGCCGACGGGTTCTTTCACACCTTTGCGGGCTGGCTCGTGTTCATGTCCGCCGTCGTGATGTTGTTTCTTCTGCAAAGAGTCCTGCGACTCGTGGGCAGCCACGGCAGCGACGAGCAACATGTTCCCCCCATGCTGGGTGAGGTCGCGCGATGAAGCTGGAAAGACGGGTGTCGACGACACGCATGATCGTGCTGGCCGCCGCGTTTGCGGCGACCGCGGTCTTCGTCGAGGCGGCCCACACGCAGCGACAAATTCCGGAGCGGCCTCCGCTGCGGAGCTTCCCGATCCAGGTCGATGAGTGGCGGGGTCGTGTGTCGCCCGATTTCGACGACCGCATCGTCACGATCCTGGGCGCTGACGAGTACCTCACGCGTGTTTATCAGCAGGGTGGTGATGAACCACCCGTGGATCTCTTCGTCGGCTATTACGGGTCGCAGACCACTGGGGCTGTAATCCATTCGCCGTTGAATTGCCTGCCGGGCGCCGGCTGGCAGTTCATCGAACGCGAGCGCATCGATATCGAGGTTCCGCCCGGAACCGGGAAGAACGCGACGTCATCATCGCGCCCGGTCACTGTGAATCGTGTGCTGATGCAAAAGGGTGAAGAACACCTCGTGGCCCTCTACTGGTACCACGAACGTGGACGCGTCGTTGCCAGCGAGTACGCCAGCCGCGTCTACATGATGCTCGACGCCGCCCGCTACGGGCGCACGGACGGCGCGCTCATTCGCGTCGTCACGCCGGTCGACATGCACGGCGACGCAACTGACGAGGCCGCCAGCCGGTTGGCAGCATTCGTTCGAACCATTTTCCCTGTACTCGACGGATATCTTCCGGCGTGACGTTACAGGAGACATGTCTTATGCCTGCACGTGCTTATCTTCCCGTCTTCATTCTCTTCGTGGCCGCTGCGACCGCGATGTGCTCGCGCGATCCGAAGGTGGTCAAGATGCAGGCCTTCGAGGCCGGCAACGCCTATGTCGAAGCTGGCAAGGATCGCGAGGCGATCCTCGAGTACCGGCGCGCGATCCGTGCGGACGGAACGTTTGGCGAGGCGCGGCTCTTCCTCGCGCAGGCGTACGAGCGCACCGGCGACCTGCAGAACGCGTTTCGGGAGTACATCCGGGCGGCCGATCTCCTGCCCAGCAACACTGACGTGCAGGTCAAGGCGGGGCAGTTCCTGCTCGTGGCCGGACGGTTCGAAGACGCGCGCGCCAGGGCTGAAAAGGTGCTGCAGCAGGACCCGGACAACGTGGACGCCCACGTGCTCGTGGGCTATTCCCTCGCGGGCATGAAGAACATCGATGGCGCGATATCCCGGCTCGAACAGGCGCTCATCAACGCACCGAAGGCGGGCGCCGCGTTCAGCAACCTCGGGACGCTGCAGTTGGCGAAGGGCGACCTCGGGCGGGCCGAGAAGGCGTTCAGAAAAGCCGTGGAGCTCGATCCGGGTGCGACCGCAGCGTGGGTCGCGCTCGCCAATTTCTTCTGGGCGCAGGAACGTTTTGCCGAGGCGGAGGCAAGCCTGGTGACGGCCCGAGCGTTGGACCCGGGAGATTTCGTCGCCGCGCGCTCGCTGGCGATTCTCTACATGTCCATCAACCGCGTGGCGGAGGCCGAGCCGATCCTTAAGACGCTGGCAGAGGCGGCGACGACCCCGGCGGCAGGCCTGATGCTCGCCGACTATTACACCGCGACCAATCGCCGGGACGCCGCCCTCACCGTGCTTCAGGGTATGAAGGCTGACAAGGCGGTCGAAGTGGAAGTCAGAGGCCGGATCGCGATGATTCAGCACGCCCAGGGGGCGCCGGCCGATGCGTACGCGACGGTGGACGGTCTGCTGAAGGCGCATGCCGACAGCGCTACCGCGCGGCTGATCAGGACGCAGTTGTTGATGCGCGACCGTCGTTTCGACGAGGCGGTCGACGAGAGCCGTCGCGCCCTCGAGTTCGATCCGCGGTCCGCGCTGGGCCTCCGGCTGCTGGGTGAAGCGTACGCCGCGCGCTACGACATGGAGGACGCGGCTCAGGCGCTCACCGAGTCGCTGAACATCGAAGGCCGCGGCATCGACACGCGACTGCAGTTGGCCCGGATCGAGCTCGCGCGCGGGCGTACGGATGTCGCGCTCGACCTTGCGCAGCAGGCGGCCGCTGACGATCCGAGTAGTCTCGACGCCCGCCTGCTCGTCGTGAAGGCGCTGATGCAGCGCGGCGACGTGAAAGGGGCATCGACGAACCTCGCCCCGCTCGCCAGTGCAGTGCCGAAGTCGGCGGACGTCCAGGTCGCCCTCGGACAGTTGGCTCAGCTGAGGGGCGATCAGGAAGCCACGCGCGCCGCCTTTGCGCGCGCTCTCGCCATTGCCCCTGATTCCATGGACGCGCTCAGCGGAGCGGTCAGGGCCGATCTGATGGTCCGTGACGTGGCGAGCGCACGGCGTCGTGTGGAGGCACGGCTTGCCTCTACGCCGCGTGACCCATCGGCCCTCATGCTCGCCGCCCACCTGAATCTGGCCGCGAACGATCAGAGGCAGGCCGAGCAGGTCTTGCGGCAGATCATCGAGATCGATCCCAATCAGCTGCCGGCCTACGACCTGCTCGGTCGTCTGTACATGTCCCAGAAGCGGCTGCCCGAGGCGCAGGCGGAATTCGAGCGACTCGTCGCACGGCGTCCCGATTCGCCCGGACCCCGCACGATGGTCGCCACGCTGCTCCATCTGCAGAACAAGGTTCCGGAGGCGCAGAAGCAGTACGAGGAGATCGTGCAGGGGCCGCGCGGAACGGCCGTCGCCTCGAACAACCTCGCGTGGTTGTACAGCACGTCGGGCGGCAACCTCGATGTCGCGCTCACCCTGGCGCAGTCCGCCAAACGCGCGCTGCCGGATCGGGCTGAAGTGAACGACACGCTCGGCTGGGTGTACTACAAGAAAGGGCTCTATCAGTACGCGCAGGAGGCGCTCGAGTTGAGCGTCCAAAAGGAGCCAAACAACCCCGTTTACCTGTACCACCTCGGCATGGTGTACGCGGGCCGCGGCGATCGCGCGAAGGCAGGGGTCACTCTGGACCGTGCGCTCGCGCTCAGCCCGAACTTCGAGGGCGCCGACGAAGCGCGGCGAACGTCGGCACAGCTTGGTCTGCAGGCGCGCGCCGGCACCGCCGGCGGCGCGAGAAGGTGAGTTAATGACGCACTCACTACGAGTTCTCCACGTCCTCCACAACTCGCTGCCGCTGGTGTGCGGTTACAGCATTCGCAGCGGCGCGATCGTCAGTCACCAGCGTAATCAGGGGCTGGATCCGATCGTCGTGACATCGTCGCGGCAGCCCGACTCGGTCGAGGGGCGTGTCGAGTACATCGACGGCATCGCGCACTTCCGCACGGGCGCCCATGTCGAGCCCAACCTGCCGATTCTGCGCGAACGCGCATTGATGCGACACCTGCAGCAGCGCGTCGAGCAGGTGATCGACGAGACGCGGCCGCACATCGTGCACGCCCACTCCCCGGTGCTGGTGGGATTGCCGGCGCTGCTGGCAGCGCGCAAGTACGGGCTTCCCTTCGTCTACGAGATCCGCGATCTCTGGGAGAACGCGTCGGTCGATCGCGGGAAGTTCCGCTACAACTCACCGCTCTATCGGCTGGCTCGCGGCCTCGAAACCTACGTCCTGCGGCGGGCCGATGCCGTTGTCACGATTTGCGACGCGCTGCGATGGGACGTGACGACACGCGTCTCGGATCCGCACCGGGTCTACGTTGTCGGCAACGGCGTCGATGCCGGCGCGTTCGATGCGTCATCGGTGAAGGTGCCGGACGATCTTCGGCGGCGCTGGCGGGTCGACGGCAAGCGGGTCATCGCGTACGTCGGCACCTTCCAGCCGTACGAGGGGCTGGACCTGCTCATCCAATCCATGCCGGCGATTCTCGCGAGCGCACCGAACACCCATCTCCTCATCGTGGGTGGGTCGGCGGGTGAGAGCACCGCGGTGGAGCAGGCGCTCGAGGCGCGGGTCGAAAGCCTCGCCCTCGGTTCTCACGTGACGTTCACCGGCCGGGTTCCGCACTCGATGGTCAAGAGCGCCTACGCGATCGCCGACATCGTCGTGTGCCCGCGGTTGCTGACGCGCACGACGGCGCTGACGACGCCGCTCAAGCCACTCGAGGCGATGGCCATGGGTCGGCCGCTCGTCATCAGCGACGTGCCGGGGATGCGCGAGTTGGTGCGCGAAGGCTACACCGGTGTCACGTTTCCTGCCGGGGACGCGGACGCGCTGGCGCGCGTCTGCCTGCGTCTCCTCGGCGATACCGGGCTTCGCCGGGCGCTCGGGCAGCGTGCCCGTGTGTGGGTGGGCGAGCATCGCCAGTGGCCGACGATCGTCGCTCGCTACCGCGATATCTACAACCGGCTCGCCGAGCTCACGCTGTTCCCCGAGCCCGTCAGCGACGAGGAGGTCGCGACGGTCGTTCATTGACCCCAGGAGAGACGATGCAGCTGACCCTGGTCGCTGGAGCCCGACCGAATTTCATGAAAGTGGCTCCGCTGCTGATGGCGGCACGGCGCGCGGGTGTGACGTATCGACTGGTGCATACCGGGCAGCATTACGACGCGGACATGTCCGACCGCTTCTTCGAGGAGCTGGAACTGCCAAGGCCCGATGCGCATCTGGGCGTTGGGTCGGGCTCGCATGCGGCACAGACCGCGCGCGTGATGGCGGCCTTCGATGAGGAGATTGCGCAGCATCCGGCCGACATCGTGGTGGTCGTGGGCGACGTGAACTCGACGCTGGCGTGTGCGCTCGTGGCCGCCAAGCGGAACATCCCGGTCGCGCACGTCGAAGCCGGGCTGCGAAGCGGAGACCGGCGCATGCCGGAAGAAATCAACCGAGTCCTGACGGATCACCTTGCCGATTGGCTGTTCACGACCGAGGAGTCGGCGGCAGAAAACCTCGTGGCCGAAGGCATTCCGTCGTCGCGCATTCACTTCGTCGGCAACGTGATGATCGACACGCTGCTGTATCACCGGCAGCGCGCGAGCGCCCGGCCCGTTCTCGGTGAGCTCGACCTGTCGCCACGCGGGTATGCGCTATGCACCCTGCATCGGCCGAGCAATGTCGATACACCGGAATCTGCCTTGAACACGATTGCGGCCCTGCGCGAGATCGCTGCTCGCATTACGACGGTCGTGCCTCTTCATCCGCGCTCGAAGGGGCGCCTTCAGGAGTTCGGGCTGTTCGACCAGCTCGCACGCATCGAACGACTCATCGTCACCGGCCCGAAGGGCTATCTCGATTTTCTTGCGTTGATGAACCAGGCGCGTTTCGTGTTCACCGATTCCGGCGGCATCCAGGAAGAGACTACGGCCCTGGGCGTTCCCTGCCTGACGTTCCGGGAGAACACCGAACGGCCGGTCACGCTGACGCACGGCACCAATCAACTCGTCGGCATCGATCCCGCACGCATCGCGGAGGCGGTCGATCGCCTGCTGGCCGGACACGGTCCAGCTGGTCGAGTGCCTCACCTGTGGGACGGCCGGGCGGCCGAACGCATCCTGGACGTCCTGCGACATGTTCCGGCCGGCGCCGAAGGTCCGGCCCAAAAGGAGGCCCACGCGGCCGTCGCTTGAGGCGGCGCGCCCCTGGGCGCAATCACAATGTCGTCGACCAATGCCCGCATGATCGTCCTGGAGCTCAACGAGCTCACGCCGTCCCTCATGCATCGCTTCATGAGCGATGGTTCGCTGCCGAACTTCTCCCGTCTTTACAACGAGTCGGAAATCTATACAACGACCGCGGCCGAGCGTCCGCCGCACCTCGACCCGTGGATTCAGTGGGTGACCGTGCACTCGGGCCTGAATTTCAGTGACCACGGTCTCCAGCGGCTGAACGAGGGGCACACTCTCGATGTGCCGAGGGTGTGGGACCTGCTGGCCGCGTCAGGCCGGCGCTCCTGGATCTGCGGCAGCATGAACGTCGGCGATCGCCCGCTCTCCGGCGGCTGCCTTCTGCCCGATCCCTGGACAACGAAGATCAAGCCCCAGCCTGCGGCCCTCGAACCGTTCTTCTCGTTCGTTCAGCGACAGGTCATGGAACACACCAGCGCCCGGTCATCATCGGGCGCGAAGGACCTGCTGCGATTCGTGGGGTTCCTGGCGTCGCATGGCTTGTCGCGTCACAGCATCACAGCGATCGTGAAGCAGCTGACAGAGGAGCGACGAGGGCCGGCGCGATGGAAGCGTGCGGCACTCCTCGACAAGCTGCAGTTCGACGTGTTCGCCTGGTATTACCGGAAGATTCGCCCGCACTTTGCCACGTTCTTCCTGAACAGCACTGCCCACTATCAGCACCTGTATTGGCGTGAAATGGATCCCGGCGTGTTCCAGGTCCAGCCGACCGAGGAGCAGCGTCGTACCTATCGCGACGCAATCGCGTACGGATATCGCCAGATGGACCGGCTGATTGCGCGCGTCTACGCCATGGCCGATCCCGACACGACAATCGTCATGTCCACGGCGCTCAGTCAGCAGCCGTGTCTCATGTTCGAGGAACAGGGCGGCAAGTTCTTCTACCGACCAACGGATGTCGGGCGGCTCACCACCTTCGCCGGTATCAGCGACTCCTATACGGTCTCGCCGGTGATGGCGCACCAGTTCCATCTCTACTTCGAGACACCGGACGTTGCCGAGCAGGCAGCGCAGCGCCTGGCACACGTCGTGTTCCGATCCCGTCAGGCGTTGTCCGTCGAGCGCAACGGGTGCGGACTCTTCGTAGGCTGCCGTGTCTACGAGCGGTTGTCGCACGGCGCCATGCTCACGCTCGAAGGCGGCTCCGCCGAGGTCCCGTTCTTCGATGTGTTCTACCAGGTCGACGGGGTGAAGAGCGGCATGCATCATCCGGACGGCATGCTGTGGGTTCGTTCACCTGCTCGATCTCACGTCGTCCACTCGACCCACGTGCCTCTGGCGACCGTCGCTCCGACCATCCTCACGCACTTCGACGTGCCGCGTCCGAGTTACATGTGGCCCTCGATAAAGGAGTGGACGGGGGCCCCTGCCACAGGGGCCACCGCATAGGACTGTGCTGTACCTCGCGGCGGTGATCTACCTCTCGGTCCTCTATATCCGGCCGGCCGAGATCGTGCCGAGCCTGGAAACGGTCCCGCTCGTCGACTGGCTGACCATCGTGTCGACGCTGATCATGGTCGGCACGATCTTCGTCCGCCCTCGGCGCCTGTCGGTGTCGCCGATGGACGGTTGGGTGCTGCTCTTCTGGGTGGCTATCGTCGTGTCGAACCTGGCGTGGGGCTGGTTTGGCGGCGCCTACATGGGGTTCACTGAGTTTGCGCCCGTGGTGTTCTTTTACCTGCTGGTGCGGGTCGCGATCGACACACCGGAGCGGCTGCGTGGATTCGCCCACGTGTTCGTGTTTCTCAACGTGCTGCTCGCTATCAATGGCATCGTTCAGTACCACACAGGGGTCGGCATCGGCAACGTCACGACGGTTGGACTCGAGAACAGGATCCGTGGCACCGGGATCTTCAACGACCCGAACGATCTCGGCATGACACTCGTGATGGCCGTCCCGCTGCTGCTGTGGGTGGTGTTCGAGTCCGCGCGGCCGTTGTGGCACCGGGTCCTGGCCATCGTGCTCTCCGCCCCGATCGTGACGGCGATCGCCTACACCAGTTCGCGCGGTGCGATGCTCGGCCTGTGCGCTGTCGCCATGGTGTTCGCGCTTCGTCGATTCCGGATGATCCCGGCGTTGACCTTTGGCGCCGTCGCGGTCAGCGGCGTCATGCTGCTGGGAGGAACACGCGCGCAGGCCATGACCTCACAGGAGAACTCCGCGCAGAGCCGCATCGAGGCATGGGGCCAGGGCCTGATGATGCTGAAGTCGAAGCCGGTGTTCGGCGTCGGCTACGGCCGGTTCACGGAATTCCACAACAAGGTCGCGCACAACTCGTTCATCCAGACGGCGGCGGAACTCGGGCTGTTTGGTGCGCTCATCTTCATCGCGATGTACGACACCCTGTTTCGCATTCTCAACCGTGGCCGAAAGGGGGCCGCGGCGCTGGCTCCAACCCTGTCGCCGTCGTGGATGAACGCCATGATCGCCGCGGGGGCCGGAATGCTCGTCTGTGGCTTCTTCCTGTCCAGGCAGTACGTCGCGGTGCCGTTCATCCTGCTCGCCATGGCCGGTTCGATCGACGGTCTCGTACCGAAGGCCTCGGGTGGGACGATGCCTCCTTTCCTGTGGTCCGGCACGCGCGCCGTTGGGCTCTTCTTCGCCACGCTCGGAGCTGTCTACGTGATGGTGCTGACGATGGGGGCGTGGTGACATGGAGGATACGACGAACCCGCTCAGACGCGTGTTGATGCTCTGCTACTACTACCCGCCGATCTCGTCGGCCGGTACGCATCGCAGCGTCGGCTTCACGCAGTGGCTGGGTGAGTTCGGTTGGCGTCCGACAGTGTTGACGGTCGGGCAGTCACGGATTCGATGGGAGCCCCGGTGTGAACAGGTGCCGGCCCACGTCGAGGTCGTGCGCTCCTTCGAGTGGGACCTCCACGGGCTTCTGACGCTGCTCACGGGGCTCCTGAATCGTGTGCGAGACCTCGTGCGGCTTCCGCGTCGACCCAGCGTGCTCTACACCTGGTGCCTGCCGGATATCCAGATTGCCTGGTTGAGCACCATTCGCGGAGCTCTGCTGGCTCGAAGGTGTGACGCCATCTACGTCAGCTGTTCGCCCTTCAGCTCGGCGTTGAGCGGATGCCTGATCGCGCTCGCGACCGGGCGGCCGCTGGTCGTCGATTTTCGCGACCCGTGGGCACTGAACCCGCATTCGCACCACGGTCCGCTTCAGCGGCGAATCCTGAGCCGCATGGAACGATGGGTGCTGCGGCACTGCGACGCGCTGATTCTCAACACGCCCGGCACTGAGCAGCTCTATCGCAGCCGGTATCCGGAGTACGCGCACAAGATGACGTGTATTCCGAACGGCTTCGATCGGCTGAACGTGGCGCCTGCGTCACCTGCACGCGAGACCTTCACCATCATGCACGTTGGTGACTTCTACCGTGCTCGCACACCTGAACGGCTGCTCGAGGCGTTGTGCTCGCTCGACGACCCCGGGATCGAGTTCGTCCACATCGGCCCATCGTCCCGGATCCTCGATCGGTATGCCGATCGCGTTCGCATCAGGCATATCGAGCGTATCCCGCACGCCGACGCACTGGAGCTGATGAGGACGGCCTCGTTGCTGTACCTGGTCCAGGGTTGGGAAGAGGGCGTGACCAACTATGTGTCCGTCGCTTCGAAGACCTACGAGTACCTTGCCACCGGTCTCCCGGTCCTCGCGGACGTCCCGCCCGGAGACAACGCAGACATCATTCGCCGCTACGCGAGCAGGGCATGGGTGGTCACGTCTCCAACCGTGGACGCGGTCAAGGCGGCGTTGCAACAGGCTCGCGCAGGAGCCGACTCCGCGGAACCGCAGGTGAGCCAGGACTTCGTGGATACCTTCAGTCGTCAGCGCCTGACCGGTTCGCTGTCAGCCGTGCTCGAGCGGGTCATCTCTCCATCGGGCGTTCCTTCCAATCGGAAGGCTGCGGAGCTCGACCTCGCGCCGCAGCAGGTGAGGGTCGATGTCCGCGATTGACGTGTCGTCGCTCGGCATCATTGCCCTGGTCCCGGATAGGTGGAGCGAGATGTGGCAGTCGCGCCATCACTTGCTGTCGCGCGTCGCGGAACAGTGCCATGTGGCTTGGATGAACCCGGCACACCACTGGCGCAGTATCCTGCACCCGCGCGCCACGGTGTCTGCGAATGGCCCCGAGACTCCTCAGCGTGCGCGGCTCAGAATCTGCGATGCTCCGCTCTGGCTGCCGCGGTTCTACAGTCAGCCCACGCTGAACGACATGACGCTGGCGCTGCGGCTGAACAGCGCACGCCAGTCATTGATTCGGGCCGGGGCCAAGTACATCGTGCTCTATGTGTGGCGCCCCGAGTTTGCGTCCGCGCTCCGCCTCGTGAAGCACCACCTGTCCTGCTATCACATCGACGACGAGTATTCCTTCGCGGCCTCGAAGGTCCCGATGTCGGCGACCGAGCTTCGCCTGCTGCAACAGGTCGGACAGGTATTCATTCACTCGGACACCATGTTGCGTGCGAAGGGCGGCATCAACCCGCATACGTCGCACATTCCGAACGGTGTGGACTACGCGCGCTACTCGGTCATGGTGCCCGAGCCGGATGACCTGCGTGCGATTCCGCACCCGCGCATCGGATACTCCGGGTGGCTGAAACCACAGATCAACTGGCCATTGCTACAGGCGCTGGCCGATCGGCATTCCGACTGGTCGTTCGTGTTCGTCGGCGATCAGCAGCGTCAGCCGGGAGTGGCCGATCACGTGGCGCGCCTGCAGCGACTGCGCAATGTGCATTTCCTCGGTGGCCGGCCGACGGCCGCGCTGCACGGATACGTGCAGCACTTCGACGTGTCCCTGATGCCGTACGAGATGAACGAGTACACGCACTTCATCTACCCGGTGAAGGTGCATGAGTACCTCGCCGCTGGCAGCCCGGTCGTCGCATCGCCGCTGCCGAACCTGCGCGAATTCGAGAATGTGCTGGCGTTCGCCGGCTCGGCGGACGAGTGGTCGTGCGCGATCGGGATGGCGCTGAAGACGGGCGACAACCAGCGTGCCCGGCAGGCGCGGCAAATCGTTGCCAGTCGCCATGACTGGTCGGCGCTCGCCAGTCGTGTCGTCTCGATCCTGCAGACGCGCCTGCAGCCGGGGGTGGTGCAATGAGCGATCACGGGGCGGCCGCTGCCGCTGTGGTTCCGCTCGCTTCGCATCCCGCGGTGAAGCCGGCGCGCCACGAGGCACTCGGAGCCCAGGTATTTCGAAGCAGTTGGATCAGTCTTGCAGCGCAGGCTACGCAACTTGCGTTCCGTCTCGTGTCGACGATTGCCCTCGCGCGGCTCCTGACACCTGATGCGTACGGGTTGGTGGCGATGGTCACCGTGGTGACTGGTTTCATCGGCTTGTTCAAGTCGCTCGGGCTGGCGACGGCCACCGTTCAGGCCCCTCAGGTATCGCATGCCGAGTTGAATGGCTTGTTCTGGTTGAATGTGGCCTTCGGAGCGGCCGCCCTGCTCGTGGCCGTCGCAGCGGCGCCGCTGCTCGCGATCGTGTACGCCGAGCCTCGTGTGACACCGCTCATCGCGGGTTTGTCCGTGACGTTTCTCCTTGGCGGTCTCGGGGTTCAGCATCATGCGCTGCTGCGTCGATGGATGCGGTTCGGCACGATTGCCTGGATCGAAATATCAGCCCTGGCGGTCGGCACGGTGGCCGCTATCTTCTTCGCGAGCGAGGGCGCGGGCCCGTGGGCGCTCGTGGGTGGCTTCGTCGTCAGCGAGATCGTCAATCTCGCGCTCGTGTGGTACGCCGTCGACTGGCGGCCGACGCGGCCGCGGTTCGACGCCAGGATCGGGGAGATGGTGGCGCTCGGACGCGACCTCACGCAGTTCAACGTCCTGAACTACTGGGCGCGCAACCTGGACAACTTCCTGATCGGGCGTTTCTGGGGCGCCGCGCAACTCGGCCTCTACAGCAGGGCCTATCAACTCCTGTTGCTGCCACTTCAGCAGGTCACCACGCCGCTCTCGAGCGTGGCGATCTCCGCACTGAGCCGGCTGAACGGGGAAGACCTGCGTTATCGCCAGGCATACGTCCGTCTGCTCGAGAAGATTGTCATCGCGTGCATGCCGATGACCACGTTCCTGATGGTGAATGCGCACCCGGTGGTGAACCTTCTGCTCGGGCCGAAGTGGCTGGACGTGGCACCCGTGTTCGTGCCGCTCGCGGTTGCTGGCATGCTGCAGCCGGTGTCGGCGACGTTCATCTGGATGCTGGTCAGCCAGGGCCGGCGCGGCGACCTGCGTCTGTGGAGCATCGTGGGCCCGCTGTTGTCGTGCGTGGCGATCGTCGCCGGCATGTCACGTGGTGTGATCGCGGTGGCCACCTTCTATGCGGCGTGCGAATTGTTCGTGCGTGCGCCTTTGCTGGCGTGGTTCGTCGGTCGTCGCGGTCCCGTGCGCGTGAGTGATGTGCTCCGCGCCATCCGCCCGGGCGTGTTGATGTCGGCCGCGATTTTTGTTGCCTGCAGCGCGCTCGCCGCATCGGTACCGATAAACGGTGTCAGAGGGCTCCTGCTGTCGGCGCTGGTCGCCCTGCTGGCGGGCGGCGGAGTGCTGCTTGGACTTCCATCAGGCCGCCGGGTATGTGCCGACGTGTTGAGCCAGATCAAATCGTCCGGGGCAAAGCAGGAAAGCCGTGCTGAAGCTGTATTACTTCAAGAGCGCTGACGGCGTCCCGAATTTCGGCGACGACCTCAACCCCTGGCTGTGGCGCCAATTGCTTGGCGACTTCCTCGCCAGTGAGAGCGACACGATCTTGTCCGGCATCGGGACGCTGCTGAACGAGCGCTTTCCCCGAGCGCGGCGAACGCTCGTCTTCGGATCGGGCGTCGGGCTCGGATCAGGCATCCCGCGCATCGATGACACGTGGACCTTCTACTGCGTCCGCGGCCCGCTCTCTGCCCAGGCTCTTGGACTCCCCGCCAGCGTGGCGGTCACCGATCCGGCGTTGTTCGTCGCGAACCTTCTGCCGAAGGAAACCGCCGAGCCACGGCACAGGTTTTCTTACATGCCGCATTACCGCAACGCCAACGATCACTGGGCGGCAGTGTGCCGCATGCTTGGGTTCGGTTACGTGGACCCTCGCATGCCGATGGAGCTGGTGCTCGACGGCATCCGCAGCAGCCACGTGCTCCTCACTGAAGCGATGCACGGGGCCATCGTGGCAGACGCCCTCGGCGTTCCCTGGATACCGGTCAGAACCGCGGGAGCGGGAACAGTCGAGTTCAAGTGGCGCGACTGGTGCGAGTCGCTGAGCCTCTCATACCGGCCCCATCATGTCGTCCCCATCTTTGCCGCGTCGACCTCTGAGATGCGGCTGACGATGAAGAAGGGGCTGGCGGCGGCGCAGTTGTCATGGCTCTCGCGAACGGCGCGGCCACAGTTGAGTGATGCTGGCCTGAGGACGCAGCGGCTCGAGCAGCTTCACGACCGGCTCGAGCGGCTCAAGCGCGATCTGGAGCGCGAACGATCGACGGGGCCGCGCATGTCGCACCATCGCGCCGGTGACGGAACCCCTGCACTCATGTTTCACCGTTGAAGGAAGATTGCCATGGCCTTCACGCTCAACCTGCCGTACACGGTGTGCTATCCGGTGACCCGGCTCGCCCGGCGACGTCTGCGAACCCCAGCGACTGCGCTGGAGGATCAGGCGGTCTACTTCGAGGAGCAGTACAGCGACACGAACCAGCGCTACCACATACACATGCGTGATCTCGACCTGGCAGGGAAGAGAGTGCTCGACATCGGCAGCGGCCTCGGTGGACGTGCGCTCGGCTGGCTCGATCTGGGAGCCACCCACGTCACCAACGTCGACATCAACCGCCAGGAGCTCGAGGCCGGCCAGGCGATCCTGCACGAACGCTACCCCAATCGCGCGTTCCAGATTCGCTATCGGCATCCCGATGACATGGCTGATGTGAACGATGCCGACGTGGCGATCCTCTTCGACGCGTTCGAACATCTCGTCGAGCCGGACGTGGTGCTCCGGCAGGTGCATGGCTGGTTGCGCCCCGGTGGCATGCTCTGGGTCGGCTCGATCGGCTGGTACAACTACCTCGCGAGTCACTGCACCGGCTGGCATATCCCCATACCCTGGTGTCAGGTGCTCTTTTCCGAGACGGCGATCATCAGGACGATCCGGACGCTGCTGCGATCTCCCGGATACACGGCCACAGTCTGGGAACGAATGGAAGGACTCGGACGCTGGGACTCGGTGACAACCCTTCGGGATCGGCCAGGGGAGCCGCTGAACATGCTGTCGCTTCGAAAGATCCGGCGGGTGATGCGGGCGTCGCCGTTTCAGCTGCGTGAATTTCGTGTCTACGGGTTCAGCGGAAAGGCCAATCCGCTTGCGCCGGTCTTATCGCCGCTGGCGAAGGTGCCGGTACTGCAGGAACTGTTTCATTCCTACTACTCGGCACTGCTGGTGAAACCGTAGCAGTCTGCTCACGACACGTTGAGCGTGTGCGTGCGCGCGCCCGGGA
Organism: Vicinamibacteria bacterium; assembly: GCA_025924295.1. Taxonomy (GTDB): domain Bacteria; phylum Acidobacteriota; class Vicinamibacteria; order Vicinamibacterales; family UBA2999; genus Gp6-AA40. Next base: position 2,247 of record JAICEG010000039.1, on the reverse strand, counting down.
CATCGATGGTGCCCACACCCGACGGCGTCACTCTCAGAGGCACGGAGCCTCCACCATTCAATCGGTACTGCCACGCCTTCGCTGGATTCAGATCAGCAACGATCACGCGGGTCGTTCCACTCGAGCTCTGCCACTGGACGCTGAAGCCGGTGGAGCGCAGGTGTGCCTGGCGAATCTGACTCGGGTTGCCAGCGTTGTAAGTGCCCAGGCCGTTGGCGAGTGCCGCGATTTTCGCGCCCGGCAGGGCATTGAAGAGCGTGACCATGTCCGGCCTTCCTGCCCGACGGACGACCGCACCTTCGACGCCCTCCTGTGAGGTCACCAGTGCCACATCTGCCGGCGCAGCGCCACCATGAGCCTGCACGACGTTCAGGAAGGTGTGCCACGCCTGCTCATTGGTGGGTGCGACCCGCACGTGCCACTTCCGCTGGTTGGCAGTCACGGTGGCTTCCGTCCATCTCTGGGATTCATCGACCGTGGCGACGGTCCGCTCACGGGGCAGCAGCATCGTGACCCTCACCGCGTCGACTGCCGTCTGCCAGGAGATCGTGTCACCCGCGACCGACGGGTTCACCGGCATGTGGATGATCCACTCTCGCACCGCCGCGCTGTCCTGGATCTTGGTGCGATCGGCGGCCGAATAGCGCTCGAACCTCGTGAGCGAGCGAGGGTGATCCGCGTGGCTGCGATCGAAGACGACGATCGCGTCGACGCCGGCACCCTCTGCCGGCAGGTACACGAGACTTCGCGTCCATTCGTGCAGGAACGTCGGCGGCGGTTGATAGTAGTTGTCCGCGTACTTCTGGCCGCCCGTCGTGCCGGCGACATAGGCGAACGTTCCCTCGGCATCCCATTCCGCTCCGATCACGTCACGGAACTCGAGCATCGATCCAAAGCCGGAGTGAAGCAGCGTGTTGACCCCTTCACCAGATATACCCGGTCCTCCGTAGGTCAGCGGATGGGTGACCGCCCACGCCCCTCTGCGATAGAGCTGGAAGTCGCCGACGTAGGCCACCTGATGATCGACGTACGATTGCTGCGCCGGGACATGAGCGCCAAACATCGACGCCCCCTCGTCCCAGCCGTTTCGGACGACCAGCAGCCCTTGTCCCTGCGCGAACCACGCGCGCGGCAGACTGCTGCTGGGGGCGCTGCCGAGATACGGATTGTAGGTGAGAAACATCCGCGCCAACGGCTCGGCGGACTGATACCCGGACAATCCGTATCGCGCGACCAGGCGCGTGATGAGGTCCTGCACGTACGCAGCGTTCGTCGGATCGCCCAGACCGGCGAGGATGCCGTTGGTTGTCATCCAGGCTGCGAGCCGACCGTGAAACTGGCCCGGGTGTTCCGTGTCACCCCATTGATACGACTGTCTCAGGTCGGGTGTGATGACATGGAGCGGGCGTGTCACGGCGCTTGACAGCCAGCGCGTGACCTCCGGGAAGTAGTCCCTGCCGGTCGCGGTGCGTACTCCTTCGGCCCCCAACAGCAGCAGGCGCACGGTTCCGAGGTTGTAGTCCGTTCCTTCGATCCACTCGCCGCCGGCGGCCATGTTGACGTAGTCGAGGATCGCATTGCGAAGCGTGGCGCGATCGCGCGCGGTCGCGTTCAGCCCTCCGACGTAGGGGCGATTGAGCAACTCTCCGGCCTTCGGGTTGTGATCTCCGGTCGCCACATAGAGAAAGGCGAGGCCGAAATAGACGCCAACGGTCTGGTCGGAGTCGGCGGTCCGAACGGGAGCGTTCGGACTCGACGCGTTGGTGAGCGCCATTTCGAATTGTTCGTTCAGCTTGGCGAGAAACGTCGATCGTTGTGCGCTCGAGAGCCCGGGATAGAGCCAGTCGTAGAGCAGCACGTTCTCGGCCGCGTACTCGCGTGCGTAGTTGCCACTCAGGTTGCGTCCGGTCAGTTTCAGAAACGACGTCTCGACCTCGGCCCATGCCAGTTCCACGTAGCGGCGGTCGCCCGTGATCTGGAACATCAGCGCCGCCCAGAGGCCGGTATCACCATAGCGGCACTTGCACTCGGCGTTGGTCTTGATCAGCTTGAAGTACTGCCCGCCCAGCGTCGGCGGGGAAGCCGGGTTGGCGTCGTAGTCGGACCGCATCTGCGACCAGATGCCCTGGCGTTCAGGCGTCCACAGGAGGCGCGGCTCGCGCCCCGTGGGAGAGCCCAGCCGAGGGAGTCGGACTTGCCCCTCGGGGCGAGCGACGAAGGTCGTCAGGCCAAATCCGAGGATCGCTG